>CAYZMY010000034.1:0-11809 GCA_964479605.1 uncultured Campylobacterales bacterium
GTGCTGAATGAAGAGGCCGTATACAGGCTCGGCGTCTCGAAAGATTATCTCGACAGCGTCATAGAGAAAGAGCGCGAGGAGCTGCACAGACGTCAGAAGATGTACAGGATGAGCGAGAATCCACTCGGCAATCTTGCCGGCAAAACGGTCATTCTGGTCGATGACGGAATAGCTACGGGCTACACTATGAAAGCGGCTCTTGCCGCCATAAGAGAGCAAAGCCCCGCCAAAATCATAGTAGCCGTTCCCGTAGCTCCGGCCGATACCCTGGAAGAGATGGAGCGTCTTGCCGACAAAGTGGTGGTAATAGAGACTCCCGAACCCTTCTGGGCGGTTGGAGCCCACTATGAAAAGTTCGACCAGACAAGCGATGAAGAGGTGATAGAGCTGCTGAAGGAGGCGAAAGAGAATAGAGGCTAAGAGTCGCCCTGCTTCAGCCTCTTCAGCGCGCCTGCTATATCATCCTGGCGCATGAAGTGCTCACCTACCAAAAAGGCATCGGCACCGGCTTCATGAAGGTGTTTAACCTGCTCATGCTCATATATCCCGCTCTCGGCCACGATTATCTTACTGTTCGGGATAAGGGGAATGAGCCTTTCGCTAAGGCTCATATCCATCTCGAAAGTCTCGAGATTCCGGTGGTTGATACCTATGATGTTGGCCCCGGCGAAAATCGCTTTTATCAGATCTTTCTTATCGTGTATCTCGACAAGAGCTTCCATTCCGAGGTGCCATGTATACTCCAGAAGCTCTTTAAGCTGTTTGCGTGTCAACGCCTTTGCGATCAACAGCACGAAATCGGCCCCGTATACCAGGGCTTCTACCAGCTGATACTTGTCTATAATGAAATCTTTGCGAAGAAGCGGCGTAGGCACATATCTTCGAATCTGAGTCAGATACTCGATATTTCCCTGAAAATAGTGCGGCTCGGTCAATACCGACAGAGCGTCCGCACCCCCCTCTTCATAGGCCTTGGCGATCGTCAGCGGATCGAAATCTTCTCTTATCACCCCTTTTGAGGGACTGGCTTTTTTAACCTCGGCGATTATCCTGTACGGATTTTCCGGGGTAGATTTGAGCACCTTGTGAACATCTCTCGGAGGGAACGGGTTGTAAGCCAGCGAACGGCCGAGCCACTCTAGCGGATACTCCTTTTTTCTCTTCTCCAGATCCACTTTGGTACGTGCGATTATCTCATCGAGTATCACTTCTTTTTGCTCCTGCATTTTTTAATTTTTTCCCAATGAAGCTTGATCTCCTTGTCGTCAAGTCCCATTTTCTTGACCACCTTTTCCATAATGGTGCGCGACTTGGCACATTTTCCCAGTTTGTAATATCCCCATGCCAGAGAATCCAGATAAAACGGTGAATCAGGATCGGCTTTGAGTGCTTTTTTTACCAGCTTCATTCCTCTTGGAATATCCAGTTCGTGATCTATCAGCAGATATCCGAGATAGTTAAGATAGAGAGCTTCGTTTACTCCCTTTTTGAGTGAGGACGAGAGTACATTCTCTACCTTTTTTAAAAGTTTCGGATCACTCTTTTTATCCGCCGCTTCGTACAGAAGAACTCCGTACTCCGCCTGCCATATGGGATCGAGCGTTTCGTCATAAAGCTCTTTTGCAAGTTTCAAAGCCTTTTTGTACTCTCTTGACTGCTTCAATACAGCGAGCAGGAGTCTTTTGTCGGCACCTGAAGACTCCAAAATTTCAACAGCCTTTTTGTAGCGTTTTTCATAGGTATAAATCTCGGCAGCCTTTTGTGCGTATTCACTCTTTCCGGTAGATTCATAGAGTCTGCTGTATACTGAAGCGAGATCGTCCAGATCATTCTGCCGTCTGTAAATCTCTGCCAGGAAAAGGCAGACTTTTTCGCTGCATCCGATTATTTTGCTGTGCGTCTCGAGTAGGTTTACCGTCTTTTTCTGATCTTTCAGCTTATGGTATAGAATGGATGCCATCCTGATAAGCGACTCATCATCATGATGTTTGTCGTAATATTTTTCATACACCTCATAGGCTTTGCGGCTCTCCCCGTCGATCAAATATATAGAAGCGGTCATATCTACATTTTTG
This sequence comes from uncultured Campylobacterales bacterium, assembly GCA_964479605.1. Classification (GTDB taxonomy): domain Bacteria; phylum Campylobacterota; class Campylobacteria; order Campylobacterales; family Hydrogenimonadaceae; genus Hydrogenimonas. The sequence continues at coordinate 2,076 of CAYZMY010000034.1, forward strand.
ATGTTGTCAGGATCAAGCTGCAGGGCTTTTTTTGCACTATTTAGAGCATCCTTCTTTTTCCCCAGTTTTACGTATGCGATGGTCATAAGCCTGTAGAGTTCAACATTTCCGGGCTCTTCTTCGACCAGAATTTTCAGATCTTTCAGAGCTTCATCATAATCTTTCAAAGCTATAAGCAGTGTAGCCGCTTCACGAAGATATTCCGGATTTCCCGTTTTGTTGTAAAGCTCTTTGAAGATGGTATATGCCCTGGCATAGGCTTTATGCTCTTTATAGTAGAGCGCATGAATTATATAGTCATTTTCAAGTGCAAAGGTTCTGTATCGGCTCTTTTTCTCTTTGCCTTCGGCCTGATGTGAAACGGCCGCATTTTTAGTGGAACATCCGGCAAAAAAAAGCAGTGATACAATTAATATTATAAGATACCTGGACATTCGTTTCTGAGTTCCTCTTCATTATCTTTAAAATAGTCCCAAAAGGGAAATGTTCTGCACTGCACAGGACGCACGGGGTAGACCGTGCATCTGCCTGCATTGCGGTCGAAGAAGATGCAGTCGAACTCTCCTTCTACAGCTACCTTCTCTTTTAACGTATATCTGTAGCCGGATTTCTCCAGATACTTTTCTATAAATTCGCCACTCTCCATTTCCAAAAAAGCGGCCATTTCCGGAATTTTTTGAACTGACACCCAAATATGCCCGCTCTCACCGGTGCAGCAGTTTCCTCCGCAATCTTCACACGCTTTGGGATTGAAAGTGTAGCAAAACCCCTCTTTGGTTATTAATTGATCTGACATTTTATCGTATGTGTCCTTGCATTTTTAAATATCTCCTCCGCTTTGGCTCCATATCCGTCCCCTTCAAAGGGTATCAGCGGCGGCATTACTATACATTTGGCTTTAGAATCACTTCTTGCATGCACTAAAACGAGTTTGGCGGCCCTATCCTGCCTGGGGTGGACAAACTGCATATGTTCCACTGTCAAAGATGTCTCTTTCAAAGCCGTAACAAGATCACTCAGCTGCGATGAGTCGTAACAGAAAAAGAAGTGGCCTCTCGGTTTTAATAGACGTTTGACTTTAGAAAAAAACGGCTTCGGCGGCAGATGGGAGTTATATCTGCACGCATGAATATGGGGATCATCGCTTTTAATCACATCTTCATGATAAAAAGGCGGATTGGAGACAACGTAGTCGAATCTTTTCGGACTCTCGAACTCCAGAAAATCTTTCAGGTATATATCGGCATCTATGCCGTTGATTTCGGCATTTTTGCTCGCATATGAGACCATCAGGGGCTGTTTTTCCACCAGTGCCGGCTTCAGGGTAAAATCCCGTGCAAGCAGCAGCCCGATCACTCCTACCCCGCACCCGACATCCAGAAGTTCTCCAGCCGGAGAGAAAGATCGTATAAAGTCATACAAAAAGATCGAATCGCTGTTGAAACGGTATCCGCTTTGCGGTTGGTAAAATAGCACTCTATCCCCGTTTTTTTGGTAGAATTATACCAAAAAAGGGGTTTTGATGATAATAATTCCGGCTCGCTTGGGCTCTACACGATTTCCGGAAAAAGTACTTGCGGAAATCGGCGGATACCCTATGGTAATAGCGACGGCCAAAGCGGTGGAAAATATTGACCGTGTTGCGGTAGCTACCGATTCGCACAAAGTAATGGAAGTCTGCTCATCTTTCGGTATCAAAGCTGTAATGACCAGCAGCAAGCATACAAGCGGCACCGACCGCATAAACGAAGCGGCTGCCAGACTGGGACTGGATGAGAACGAAACAGTCATCAATGTGCAGGCCGATGAGCCCTTCATAGAACCGGAAGCGATAGAGAGACTGAAAACCCTTGTGCATAAACAGGCCAAAGACGAAAGTGTAATGATCTGCTCCGTCTACAAAAGCATCTCGCCGGTCGAGGCCCAAAACCCGAATATCGTAAAAGTTGTAACCGACAAAAGCGACTTTGCCCTCTACTTTTCCAGAAGCCCGCTTCCGTATGACAGAGAAGAGGGTTATGACGATTACAAAGGACATATAGGTATTTACGGCTTCAGGCGAAAGATGCTTGAACGCTTCTGCTCTCTTCCGCCATCCTTACTGGAGAACACCGAAAAGCTGGAGCAGTTGCGAGCTCTTTCACACGGATTCAAAATAGCAATGTGCAAAGTTGAGACCGAAAGTTTCGGCATAGATACTCCGGAAGATCTGCAAAAAGCGCTGCAAAGGGTAAAATAGAGTTCAACCCGCCCCGCTAATCAGGCCAAAACCTCTTTCTGGTTGGTCTTTGTCTGAAGATAGTCGGATATCTGCATCAGCGAGAATGTTACAAGAAAGATCATGAGGCCCGGGAAAAAGCTTATCCACCAGGCGATCTGCATCACCTCTTTGCCTTCACTGATCAGGCTTCCCCAGCTCATTTGCGGAGGGCTGATTCCAAGACCGAGAAAACTCAGGGCACTCTCGCTCAAAATAGCCCCGCCGACTCCGAAAGTAAAGCTGATAAAAAAGATCGGTGCAAGCAGGGGTGCAAAGTATTTCAGAAGAATTTTCGGTGCGGAGACTCCTGCTGTCTTGAGTATTTTTATGAAGGGCTTTTGGCCGATCGAAAAGCTCTCGGCTCTTATCATACGGCCCATCGTCATCCATCCGGTAATAGATATAACGAAAATAAGAACCCATACCGACGCCTCTATGTAGCTCACAAGTGCCAGAAGAAGAAAGAAGGTGGGAAAGGTCAGGAAAAGATCGACCGTTATGACGAAAAATTTGTCAACCTTCCCTCTGTAAAAGCCGGCGGTAATTCCTACTATAAGACCTATCATAGAAGCTATCAATGCACTTCCGACGCCTATAATCAGGGAGACCTGCCCACCGTTCATAAGCCGTGCAAGCAGATCGCGCCCCAGCCTGTCTGTTCCCAAAAGATAGTCTGCTGAAGGGGGCATGAGAAGTGCCTCCGGATGAAGCGCATACGGGCTTGCCGTATAGAGCAGAGGACCCGCAAAAGAGAAAAGAAAAAGTGCTACAATCAGCGCTACGCTGATACAGGGGCATCTCATAGTCTACTGTTTGATTCCAAGAAGTGTCTGTATCATCTGATCTATTGTGGATATCACTTTCGCACTCGCTCCGTATCCTGTCTGATATTTCATTAGATTTGTAAGCTCTTCGTCAAGGTCGACCTTGCTGATACTGTCGAACTCGTCTACAACCGCATTCAGCAGCGACTGTGAAGTCTCTGCCGTAGTATGTGCCGCTGTCGTCTTTTCGGCCACTTCCGTTGCACTCATTCTGAAAAAGCCGCTGAGAGTATCTTGCGAGTACGGCTCTTTTTTATCATTGATATAGAAATTGACTTTGTCGAACTGCAGCTGAACCATCCTGTTTGCAATGGTGTTGTCTCCTGCAATAGGCGCAGCATTTCCCGCTATTCTTGTCGGATTTTCGTCGAGACTTTTATTTAGCCGAATGCTTTGTGCATCATTTCCGTCGAAAAAACGCTCCATTCCCATAGCACCGGCAAACAGAGAGGGATTGTTCTCATCGCTCTCTTCAATCGAAAATCTGTAACCCTGCTCTTTGAAGCCGGCCTTTAAAGAGATTGACATATGGCCTTCACCGTCAAACGAGGCATTGACGAAATCATCTACATCGTTTGTGACGGTATTGTCGCCATTGTCATCCACAGCGGGACTGTTGATCCGATCTGCGACATCCTGAAACGTCTTCCCGTCTAGAGATACAGCGCGCTCGGCAACCACATTTCCGTCTATATCGTATATTTTAACATTGAACTGCTGATTTGTCTCTATCGCCAAGCCGGAGTTTTCTATAAGCATGGCGGGATCGACAGAAACATTACTCAACATATTGTCTGTTGCATGTCCGGCATAAACATTATTGACATTCTCTATAAGGGCGGATGCGAAACTGTCGAGTTTATCTATAACCTGCTGTATATCTCCGTTCATGAATTTGCCGAGCTCTTCATTGTAATCGCTGCCGCGAAGCGAGAGAATCGCCCCTACCTTTCCTCCGTGAATGTAGTTTGTTATATCGAAATTGACATGATCCTGGCGCTGGTAATATATGTTTGAATACCTGGTCCCCTCGCCCGCCTTGTCCAGCACGAGCGGATGAAAGGTCGGTCCGTCTACGAAAGATGAACCGCCGATACTCAGATGGTATTGGTCGGCCGACTCTATCAGGTGCGAATCCACAGTGGTATCGGACTGCATTTCGCCTTTGGTTACTGCAGTATCTATAAGTTTGCTTAGTGCAAGTTCAAGCTTATCACGCTGATCACGTAAATCGTTTGCATTGGCGCCGCCTGTTTCATTCGTATTGATACGAACATTTATCTCCGCAATCTGCTTACCCAGGCGGTTAATTTCGTCTACTGCGGTACGAAGCTGCTCATCCAGCGAATCCTGGCTCTTTTGGAGCTGATCTCTTGTATCTTGCACCGTTGCCGCGAATGTCATTGCCTGCTGGGCCAAATCTATTTTCAGTGAGCTGTCATCACTGTTTTTTGAAAAATTGCTCCATGCATCGAATAGATTTGAGAGTCCGTTATATATGCCGTTTTTATCAATTTCAGGGAAAAAACTGGAGACTTCGTCCATCACTTCCTGTCTGAAAGCTGAATACTCATTGTTTCCGGAAGAGCTTTTAAGCCTTTTATATACAAATTCATCGTGAATTCTTACAATTTCGGTTATTTTGGCACCCAGCCCTATATCTCCGGGCAGAGTGTTTAAGGGAGTATTCGGCGCAATGACTACACGCTGACGCGTATAGTCGGGGTTTTGGGCATTGGCTATGTTGTGGCCGGTGGTATCTATCGCTATTTGAGATGTTTTAAGTCCGCTGTAGCCGATATTGAGTGCATTGAAAATAGAGGCCATATCAGACCCTCAGCTCTATAAGAGAAGCTACCTTTGGGCTTTTACCTGTATATCCGTCTTTTTCGATCGGAAGTATCTCTTCATACAAAGAGTTATAAAACTCGCCCACGGTAATTACAAAACGGGCATAATATCGGTTTACGGAGTGAAGTTTTTCGAGGGTTTCGCGAAGCAGAGCGAGCTGCTCCTGCGTTTTCTCGTCCAGAAGTTCGGAAAGTTCACTTTCAGGGTGATCTTTGAGCAAAGCTGCTATCTCATTGTCGATCAGTGCCTTATGTCTTTCAAATGACGCAAGCGTATCCTCTTTGACCTTGATTCGTTCGAACACTGCATCGTGATCGGCCTTCTTTATATCACCGATATCCAATGTAGTCAGTTCAATAAGAACATCCAGGTCTTTTATAGCTTTAAGCAGATAGTGCGTCAACATAAACTTTCCTTCCTATTCTGGCTTGAGCTCCTGCGCCATTTTGGTTGCTGTCGCCCGCAGATCTACTTTGTATTCATCGTTCTTGACCTGCTGCTTCAGCTCATCTATGCGAGTCTGCTCTTTCATCTGTTGTTTTTCAACTGCCGTACTCTCGTTCTTTTTCATATCGTTAATGATGTTTGAACTGTTGTTGGCACCTACATTTCTGATCATTATGTATCCTTTTGCTTTAATATAGTATCTGCTTGATTATACTATCGGCAAAATTGTACATTTATTAAGCCCCTTCCCGAAACTCTTTTTCGGTTAAAAAACGATAGAGAAGTTCACTGTAACCAAAGGCTCCGCTAAGCTCTTTGCTCATCTGGTCATTCTGCATGGATTGGTAGATCTCCCTGCCCGGATCCTTCGGAAGCAGGGGATCTTCGGCACTTATCGCTTTGTCCAGAAGCATCTTTACGATTATCGCTTCAAAAGCGTCTGTCTGTTCTTTCAGTCTTGCACCCTGCTCTTTTGAAACTTTCGGAAGAGCTCGTTGATATTCATTAATATTTAGGTAATCCACTTCTCTCTCCTTAAATGATCTGCAGATCTGCATGTATTGCGCCTGCATTTTTCATCGCTTCAAGTATAGATATAACATCTTTCGGTGTTGCACCAAGCTTTTTCAGCGAACGGGCAAGATTTGCAACCGTTGCCGCTCCCGGTTTTACGACAAGCGCATGCTGATTGGGCTGCAGTTGCAGGTTTGATCCTACATTGAGCGAAGCACTCCCTTTTTTCAATGCAGGAAGAGTTTTTCTCTCTTCAATTTTTATCGTAATGTCACCGTGAGTTATCATTACAGGTTCTACTTCGACCTCAACACCGGAAACTACCGTACCCGTTCTTTCATCAATGACTATTCGCTGTTTTGCCTTGTAGTCTATCGACACATCTCCTATACCGGCCAAAAATTCGACCATGCTCAACGAGTCCGGCTTTTTCAGCCTGATCGTTCTTGAATCCACAGCTACGGCTACTCTCTCTTTATAGTATCTGTTTAGAATATTCTGGATCGATACGGCATTTTGAAAATTGGACTCTTTAAGGCTGAGTGTCGCCTGCTTCTGGCCATAGAGGTTGAACGGAACCTCCTGTTCCACCAACGCACCTGACGGAATTCTTCCCGCTGTGGCATGATTTAAAGATCCCGCACCCCTGCCGTTGCGCCCGCCGATGGTTACGGAGCCCTGTGCAAGCGCATAGATCCTGCCGTCAACACCCTTTAGGGGAGTCATCAACAGTGTTCCTCCTTCGATTGACTTTGCATCACCTATGGAAGAGACGATGACATCTATCTTGTCTCCCTGTCTTGAAAACGGAGGCAGGGTTGCGGTAACTACGACAGCGGCGACATTTTTGGACTTTATATCTTTTGGGTCGAGTTTTACGTTCATCGACTGAAGCATATTGGAGATTGTCTGAAGGGTAAACTTTGAAGTCGTACCGTCACCGGTCTTGTTGAGTCCTACTATAAGGCCGTACCCTATGAGCTGGTTGTCTCTTACACCGATAATATTACTTATATCTTTAATTTTTACAGCCTGCAGAAACAGCGGTACAAACATTAAAAGTAAAAGCGTTCGTTTCAAAGCCTGCCTTTCATCTACCCGTAAAAACGGATCTGTTTGCAGACTTCAAAGCAAAATCTGTTCCTATTTCAGCTTCTGTAGTAGCTCAAAGAGCTTTTTCCAAACTTTTTCTCTTTTGTTTTTTCGAAAGGGCCGATCTTTTGGGGCATATCCTCTTTTGTCATATGCTCAACTATTATGAAAATTATCTGTTCAGGGTCGATATCGGCTATAGTCTCTATAACCTTCTTATATATATCCGATTCTCCTTCACGGATGGAAAACGGAGGATCTATATATAGATAGGTTTTCTCCCCGCTTTTTTTAAGCTCATTAAGAATCTGAGGCAGAATCTCGAAAGCGTCTCCCTCTCTTATATCGCATCCTGCAGGATCGATTGCCGCACAATTGGCACGGAGGGTTTTGAAAGAGTCTCTGTCCCTCTCTATAAACCACGCTTTTTTGGCTCCTCTGCTTACAGCTTCGAGCCCAACCGAACCGCTGCCGCCGAACATTTCGATGAAATTACGGTCCACAATATCGAACTGGAGCGTATTGAAAACAGACTCTTTCAACCTGCTTTTCGAACTCCTGGTAACACTCTTTGAAGGAAGAGCAATCTTCTTTCCCCGATATTTTCCTCCGATAATATATGTATACATCTCTCTATTTTTTCTTCTCATAGTGCTCTTTGTATATTTTGATCAACTCATCTGAAAAACTTTTAACCGCTCTTTCGACCTGCTCTTCGAGTGTTTCTTCTTCTATAGCAAAGTGTTTGAAAGCCTCTTTTGTCTCATCTGTTCGGAGTTTCTCTTCTATTTTGATCATGAGTCTCGACCTGGAGAAGGGCTTGGCTATATCAGCATCGCTGTCTGTACCTATACGCAAAACGGGCTTTGAGCTCTGCACGGGATGATCGGCAATAAGAAGCTCGGCATCATGATCCGGCACCAGATAATCATCAAGAAATTTTCGAAGACTCTTTTCAAGCAGTATTGAACGGCACGACAACGCTATTTTCATATTTTTCCTGTGAAAGTTTTTGCGTATTATACCAAATGGTGCCTATTCGGCCCTGCATTTTCCACTCTTAAGCCTGCTTTTAAAACTGCCCTTAACAAATCTTTTGGGCTACCGATATTCTTTGAAACGGAAATGGAGGAAATTGCCATGGAGATATTCAATACCGTGCGTACACAGCAGACGCACTCCTCTTTGCCGCAGGGCCCTGAAGCCGGCGGAAAATCTGTTTCACAGCCGCACAGAACTGTGAACAATTCGATTCAGGAAGAGGCGAAACAGGTTGGAGAAAAATCCGATACCCAAAAGCTGAAAAAACAGCTGCAGGAGATTACCGATCAGCTCAATAAAGAGATGAATCCTCTAAATACATCTATTCGTTTCGGTTTTGACGATTCGATAGAGGAGCTCTATGTTTCGGTAATAGATACCAGCAACGAGCAGATTATTCGGAAAATTCCTTCCGAAGAGGCTATGAGACTGGCAGCGAAAATGCGTGAGCTTGTCGGAATGATTTTCGACAAAAAAGGTTAACACCGCTCCATAATTGCAAGGATGCAAAAAATACATTACCAAAGGATTAAAAATGACTGCAGCAGCCGCTTACAACACTTACACCCAGAACAATATTCAGATCGAGTCTCCGGAAAAACTGATCGAGATGCTTTATGAGGGAATCATTAGATTCTGCTCCATGGCAAAAAAGTCTATCGAGCACGGAGACATAGAAAAACGTGTATACTGGACAAACCGGGCAGTAGCGATATTCATTGAACTGATAAACTCTCTCGATGCAGAGCGCGGAGGAGAGGTTTCTCACTATCTTGGAGGTCTTTACAACCAGCAGATAAAGTTTCTCAACGAAAGCAACGCTCAAAACAGCAGCGAACATCTTGACGTAGTAATAAGAGTTACAAAAGAGCTGCTGGAAGCCTGGAGAGAAGTGACTGCAAATGAGTTGGCATAATTCATTCATAGCCGCTCTGGCAGAGGAGGATGAGAGAAGAATGGTAGAACTTCTTGATTCCCTGCCTCCTTTTGAGAACATCGAGCAGATGCAAAGTGCTCTCGAACTGATCTCAGAGGCAACAAAAAAATTCGAAATCAAAAAGTCTGAACTTGGACGGCAGATGCATGAGATCGAGAATGAGAAAAAATTTATAACATCCACACGCCACAACTCCACGACTCTGCTAGACATACACTCATAAGAGTTTCAACTCATTTACGCTAAAATCCCGAAAACTTCTTTGACTTCGGGGTAAACAGAATGAAAAAAAAGGTAAATAAAGCGGTCCTCGCCTACTCGGGAGGACTCGATACCAGCATAATATTGAAATGGCTCCAGGATGAGTACAACTGTGAGGTGGTCACATTCACTGCAGATATAGGACAGGGTGAAGAGGTAGAGCCTGCAAGAGAGAAAGCTCTGAAACTCGGTATAAAGCCGGAGAATATCTTTATAGAAGACCTGCGTGAAGAGTTTGTAAAAGATTATGTATTTCCTATGTTTCGCGCAAATGCCATCTACGAGGGCGAGTATCTGCTGGGAACTTCCATAGCAAGACCCCTCATATCAAAACGTCAAATAGAGATAGCGGCCCTTACAGGTGCCGATGCCGTGAGCCACGGCGCTACCGGCAAAGGTAACGACCAGGTGAGATTCGAACTGGGCTACCTTGCGCTCAATCCCGACATAACAATCATCGCCCCTTGGCGCGAGTGGGACCTCAACAGCCGCGAGAAGCTCCTTAAAT
>CAYZMY010000035.1:0-11447 GCA_964479605.1 uncultured Campylobacterales bacterium
CTCAAAGAGTTGGAGACGCTGAAGAAGTGAGAATCCATTTTATAGGCATCGGCGGTATCGGTATATCGGCCCTGGCCAAGTTCATGGCAGGAGAAGGTCATACAGTCAGCGGGTCGGATCTGCGCCAGAGCGAGATAACGGACGAGCTGGCACACAAATTCGGAGCCAAGATAACGATTCCCCACCATGGCGATGCCGTAGAGGGAGCCGATATGGTGATCCATTCGGCGGCCGTAAGGAAAAACAATCCGGAATATATCCGTGCCAAAGAGATGGGAATACCTCTTTATGCAAGAAAAGAGGCACTGAAATTCATCCTTAGAGATAAAAAGGTCTATGCGGTGGGCGGAGCGCACGGCAAGAGTACCACTTCCGCGATGCTGGCGGAGCTTATGCCTGAAAGCAATGCCGTCATAGGAGCGATATCCAAAGCTTTCCATTCCAATGTCCGTACGGTAAAGAATTCAGAGGTCGTATTTGAGGCGGATGAGAGCGATGCAAGTTTTCTAAACTGCAACCCGTATATGGCTGTCGTTACAAATGTCGAACCGGAGCATATGGAGTATTACGATTATGACCTGGAGCGTTTTTATACTGCATATGAAGAGTTTTTGCGTCTGGCGGCAGTCAGGGTGGTCAATGCCGAAGATCCGTTTCTGGACAAACTTGAACTTGAAGCAATACGTCTCTATCCGAGCCGCGATATTTCGGAGATTGACTACATACTTGCCGAGGGTGAACCGTTCACCGTATTTACACTGGCCGATATGGGAAGATTCGAAGTTTTCGGTTTAGGTGAACATATTGCTGTAGATGCCGCACTTGCGATACTTGCGGCAAGAAGTGCGGGAGCCGATATAGAGCAGATAAGAGAGAGGCTGAAAAACTACAGAGGAATAAAAAAGCGTTTCGACATCATTGAGAAGAGGCCCGGATTTGTCGTCATAGACGACTATGCTCACCATCCTACAGAGATAGCGGCGACTATGAATGCACTTAAAGTATATGCGAAGATGCTCGGCTTTTCAAAAATAAGAGCGATTTGGCAGCCGCATAAATATACCCGCACGATCGACAATCTTCAAGGATTCGTAAACTCTTTTGACGGTGTGGATGAACTGGTAATCCTGCCCATATGGGCCGCAGGTGAGGTTGAAATGCCTGTAGATCTGCGCGGGGCATTCAGCGGTTATGAGTTAACGATGGCCGAGAGAGTTGTCAAAGAGGATGCGGAAGTGAAGGTTCTGGACAAGGAGGGGCATATGCTGAAAAGCTTCGACAGCGACCTGGTTGTAGCATTCGGGGCCGGAGATATCACATACCAGATCAGGGGACTGAAATAGTGTCTTCACAGATGTTGGAAAAAGAGAGAGATGAGCTGAAGATAGTCAAACAGCTTGATCTCGGCGGATATATCGGGCGCTTAAAGGAACTCTTTGCCCGCCCAAAACCGCTGCATATCGAAGGCGACAGGGGATTGCATTTCAGGTTTGTAAAAGCGCTTGAAAATGTCGAATTCAAGGCTCCGGCGAAGGTGAAAAACCTCGACGACCTGTGGATGCGCCTCTCCAAACAGGGTGTACCCGGGCTTGAAGAGATTTTTGAGGCGATAAAGATCGTGCGCTATTTTCAGTATCTGAAAAGCCTGAAGATAGAAGGTGAAGTAGGGGAGTGGCTGGAGAGCATAGAGATTCCGGATGAGATAGCAGCTATAGAGGCAATGTTCGACGATAAGGGGAGTCTTCTTGAGAGTGTGGATGAGCGTCTTGCATCTTTGAACAGTGCGCTGAAACAGAATAAAGCGGCGATAAGAGATACGCTTTCAAGAATGCTCGGCAGTGCAAAACTCGGCCCCTATCTTGTCGACAGGCAGATTCATTATGTTAACGATGAAGAGGCTCTGCTTGTGCGCGGAGGCTTCAACCATGTGCTGAAAGGCTCCATAGTAGGCCGCACGACAGGAGGCTTTTTTTATGTGCTGCCCGAAGCTGTCGGCAAGCTCAAAGAGAAGGAGTCGGGCATAGCCAGCCGGCTCGAAGAACTCTATTACGAAATATCGAAAAAGATGGGCACAACGATGGCCGGTTGGCTGAAATTTTTCCGCTTTATAGATCGTGCCTTCGACCGTTTCGACCATTACCAGGCAAGAGTCGCAATGGCCCGGATGGAGGAGCTGGTCTTTATACTTCCCGGTAACTCTGATTCGATAATTCTGACAGATTTCGTACATCCTGCACTCTCTCATCCAAAACCGGTAAGTATCGATTTCGACAAGCCTGTACTTATGATTACCGGAGTCAATGCCGGAGGAAAGACGATGCTTCTGAAATCTATTCTGGCTTCCGCGTGGCTGTCGAAGCATCTGCTTCCGATGAGGTGCAACCCGCACAAGAGCAAAATCGGAAGTTTTCGCCGAATCGAGGCGATAATAGAGGATCCGCAGAGTGTAAAAAACGACATATCCACATTTGCAGGGCGTATGCGCCAGTTTTCACGTCTTTTCGGCCAAAACGGCGTGCTTGTCGGAGTTGACGAGATAGAGCTCGGAACCGACAGCGACGAAGCGGCCAGCCTCTTCAAGGTGATGATAGAGGAGCTGATAAAACGCAGAATAAAGATAGTCATAACCACCCACCACAAACGGCTTGCCGCGATGATGGCCGGTGATGAACGGGTCGAGCTTGCCGCCGCCGTTTATGATGAGAAGAACCAGATACCTACATACACCTTTTTGCAGGGAATCATCGGAAAGAGTTACGCATTCGAGACGGCCGAGAGGTACGGGGTGCCGAAAAATATAGTGAAACTCGCCAGGGTGGAGTACGGAGAGGACAAAGAGAGGCTCAACGAACTGATCGAACGCTCCAGTACCCTGGAGAAAGATCTGCGGCAAAAGAGGCAGGAGCTTGAACTGCAGATTGAAGATCTTGAGCGTCTAAAAATGCGCTACAAAGAGCTGAACGACTCGATGGAGTCGGAACTCTATGCAAAGAAGCAGGAGCTTGAGAAGGTATATCTTGAAGCTGTGAAAGAGGCAAGAGAAGCGCTGAAACTGAAAGATGAAAGAGCGATCCACCGGCAGTTGGACAGGGCACACAAGAGTGTAAAAAAAGCGAAAATAGAAGCACCGAAGAGGCTTGAACGGTTCGAGGTCGGAGACAGAGTGAAATACCGCAAGAGCAGGGGTACGATTATTTCTCTCAAAGCCAAAGAGGCCACTATCGAAGTGGAGGGCATAAAGCTGCGTGTCCCTCTTAGTGAATTGAAACGTTCGGGCAACCCGCCGCCGGAGAAGAAGCAGAAGAGTTCCGTTTCGCTGGAGCGCAGCGGTGCAACGGCCGGAGTAAAGCTGGATCTTCACGGTCTAAGAGCCGAAGAGGCGATTGAAAAGCTGGATAAATTTATCTCCGATGCGCTGCTGGCCGGTTTTGACGAAGTGCTTGTCTACCACGGCATAGGTACCGGAAAGCTGGCATATGCCGTTCGTACATTTTTGAAAGAGCACCCGAGTGTGAAGTCGTTTCATGATGCACCGCAGCATATGGGAGGTTTCGGAGCGACGGTAGTGGAGCTCTGATTTCTTTTTTCTGGCGGCTTCCTGTATAATTTATGTGAATGATACAAAATGGAGTGATATATGGAAAAGATACACAACCTCGTAATTATAGGTGCAGGACCCGCAGGAATCGCCACTGCGGTTGAGAGTTATATACTGGGAATCCGGGATATTGTGGTTTTGGAAAAAGATCAAAACCACAATGCCACGATACGAAAGTATTACAAGGAGAATAAACGTGTAGACAAGGACTGGAAAGGCCAAAAAGTAGAGCTCGACGGCAATATCTACTTTATGGACGGAACAAAAGAGAGCACGTTGGACTTCTTCGACGAGATTATCGCACACCATTCTGTAGAGCTTCGTACACACACTGAGGTGCAGAAGATAGTTAAAAACGGTGATATTTTTGATGTTATGATACCCGGCGGAAGCATAAAAGCGCGCTATGTCGTGGTGACGATAGGCCGCATGGGAAAGCCGAACAAACCGGATTACAAGATACCTGCATCTATCAGGAAGAGGGTCAACTACACTCTCGACGACTGCAGTGAAGGAGAGAAAATTCTGGTGGTCGGCGGCGGTGACTCTGCGGTGGAGTATGCGGTCGATCTGGCGGAAAAGAACGATGTGACCATCTGCTACAGACGTGAAACCTTCAGGCGGGCGAATCCTACCAACCAGAGTGCCATTGCAAATGCTATCTCCCATGGTGAGGTGAGGCCGTATCTTGGAGTCAATGTAGAAGGTCTGGAAGATGACGGCGGAAGAGTGCGTGTAGTTTTTGCCGAAAGAGAACCGGAGATTTTCGACAGAGTGGTGTATGCGATAGGCGGAACTACACCAAGCGCATTTTTGCAGGGATCCGGTATTCGTGTAGAAGATGGCAAACCTGTGCATGACGAGAACTATATGACGGATGTTCCGGGCCTTTATGTAGCCGGTGATATCACCCAGGAGTCGGGAGGCTCCATAGCTTTGGGACTAAACCACGGGTATGCAATAGCTCACCATATAACGGAGCAGATGAAAGACTGCGAAGGGTGTAAAGAGCCGTTGGCTGAGTGACTCGATAGCGATGATTGGCAAATTTGGAAAGGGGCTGCGCGGTATACTCGGCGGATTGATACCGCAAGAGCAGGTACTGAGTCTTTTTTTGCGGGAGCACCTGCTGATTATGCTTTGCAAAAAGGCTCCGGTAACGATGAGTGCCATAATCGTTCTGGCAACGGTTATTCTCTTTCTTTTCTTGCCGTTTGTAAACCCTTATATTATCGGAGGATGGTATATCTGTGTGGCAGCTTTGAGCCTGCTGCGTCTGCTGAAAGTCAGAAAAGGGTGTTCTGAGGTGTTGAAACCTCTGGATGAAAGATACGGCTCCTTTCGAAAAGAGGCAGTGTTGATGGCGCTGCTCTGGGGATTTGCGGCGTTTGCCTTTTTCCCCCAGGGCGAATCGGTATATCAGCTGCTTCTCATATTTTTTATACTTCTTCTTGCATCTGCAAGTACTGTAAATCTTGCAATAGACCGACCGGTTGCGCAGATATATGTCTACTTTCTGCTGCTTCCTCTCTCTTTAAGACTGCTTCTTGCCGGTGATGTTTTCCATGCCGGTCTTTCAGCCGCAATTTTACTTTATGGAGCCTTGCTGCTTATGAGCATTAGGCAGATAGGTGATGTTTTACAAAAAGGGGTAAGACAGCACTCGGAACTCGGAGAGCTGCAAAACAGAATGCAGATGGTTCTTGAACAGACTCCGGCCGGAATATTCAACTATGACAAAGGGTTGAAGATTGTAGAGTGCAACCGTGTATTTACCGAAATACTCGGTGTTTCCAAAGATCAGCTTATAGGTCTCGATCTGCATAGTATGAAAGATAAAAGTCTGCTCGAAATGTTAAAACAGGTTCTGCGTGAAAAGCGTACCCTCAGATACGATGGGCCGTATACAAGCATGTTGAGCGGCAAAGAGATTTGGATAAGCGCCACCGTAGCACCGCTGATCGGCTCTGAAGGGAAACTGGAAGGGGCAATAGGAGCTGTTGAAGATAAGACTTTGGAACAAAAAGCGCTTGAAAAAGCGGAGTTTCTGGCATATCACGATTCCCTTACCTTGCTGCCGAACAGAAAGCTTCTGGGGGACAGGTTTGATTCTCAGATAGCGCAGGCTGGAAGAAAGAAGCAGTACTCATCTCTGCTGTTTCTCGATCTGGACCGTTTCAAACACATAAATGACACCTATGGCCATAATATCGGTGACGAACTGCTTAAAGAGAGTGCAAGAAGGCTGTTGAAAGTACTGCGTAAAAGCGATACCGTCTGCCGCCTCGGCGGTGACGAATTTATCATATTCCTCCCTATGATAAGCGGTGATCTGGAGCAGAGTGTCAACCATACCCTGCTGGTAAGCCAGAAGATACATAAAGCTTTGGCTGAACCGTATGACATAGAAAAACATAAACTCTATATATCCACAAGTATCGGTGCCGTGATGATAGGAACCAGAGGAGAATCGCTCGATGAAGTGCTCAGATGTGCCGACATAGCGATGTATCATGCGAAAAAACTCGGCAGAGGTGTAACCAGCTTCTATGAAGATTTTATGGACGAGCAGATAAAGAACAGTATTCGCATGGAGAAAGAGCTAAGGCACGCCATGGACAGGGACGAGCTGAAACTCTATTTCCAGCCGATTGTCGCTATAGAGACAAACAAAATAGTCGGTGCCGAAGCGCTCCTTAGATGGGAACACCCAAGCGGTATGACGATACTGCCTTCCGAGTTTATTCCCATAGCTGAAGAGTCTCAGCTTATTCACCAGATAGGAAGGTGGGTTATAAAGAGTGTATGTGATACTTTGATAAAATGGGAGTCGGCAGGAGAAAATATGCCCTCCTATATAAGTCTCAATCTAAGTCCGAAACAGCTGCGATACAACGGTTTTTTTGAGCAGGTCGCAGAGATTATAGATATAAGCGGAGCCGACCCTTCAAAAATCAGGTTTGAGATTACAGAGAGTGTGCTTATTGAAGACAGTGACCGGGCAAAAGAGCTCATTGGGCGTTTCAAAGCAAAAGGAGTCGGATTTATGATAGACGATTTCGGTACCGGTTACTCCTCGCTCTCCTATCTTAAAAAATTTGAATTTGAGACAATCAAGATAGACAAATCGTTTATACGGGATATACTTAAAGAT
The DNA here is from genome assembly GCA_964479605.1 of uncultured Campylobacterales bacterium. Classification (GTDB taxonomy): domain Bacteria; phylum Campylobacterota; class Campylobacteria; order Campylobacterales; family Hydrogenimonadaceae; genus Hydrogenimonas. The sequence continues at coordinate 6,753 of CAYZMY010000035.1, forward strand.
GATGACGATATTGCACTGGTCAAAGCGATTTTGGATATTGCAAGACAGTTCGGCTATGAAGTAATAGCCGAAGGGATAGAGACCAGGGAGCAAAGAGAGAGGCTCAAAGAGTTGGACTCCTCGATCCTCTATCAGGGCTATCTTTACAGCAGACCTCTTTGTGAGGCGGAGTTCATGCAACTGATGCAGAAGTTTTAGAAACTCATTTTTTTCAAGTCACCGTGATAGACGATATCTTCTGCTTTGATTGAGTCGTCATTCAGCATCTCCGGTATATTCGCACCCGTTTCAAGCTTCGAGCGTTCTTTTTCAAGCTCCTCTTCACTATATGCCATCATCATATCTGCGGCAATTACATGAGGAACGGCCTGAATCATTTTGACCTTCTGTATCTCTTCTCCAACACCTTCGCCTTCAACCGTTACTATAATCTTTCCGATCGATTTGTCGTGAAAATGATAGTCGCAAAAATCGGCTGCCTTGAGCGTCTCTACTACTTCATCTACATACTCACTTCTAACCTGTACTACAATACTCGATATATTCATGGGATCCTCCAGATTAAGATTTTGTTGTTGTCACTTGAGCTGATAAGCTCTTTATCGTTTATAAAAACAATTGTATTGAGAGTCGATCTATGCCCCACCAGGCGATACTTCATCTCTTTGGTGGAGTTGTCGAAAATGCCGATGTCGTTTTGTTCGTTCAAACTGAAAGCGCTCAACGACGCATCTTTGTTTAGTGCTCCGGCATATACGAGGAACTCGGTATTGTATACCGTCATACTGCCGGACGGCACACTGTACAGTACCGCTTTTTTGTCTTTACCGCATGCGAGAACGGTTCTGTTTTTGTAATCGACTTTGAAAACTTCGTCCTTGTTGCCGCCTTCAAGTTTTTTCAAAACTTTTCCGCTCTTTACATCTACAATATATACTATGCCGGATTCACACGTGCTGGCAACCCTTGTATGGTCTTCATTGAGCTGAAAATCGGAAAAGACAGAGAGGCTCAGCTTGTTTCTGTAGAGCTCTTTTTTTGTAGAAATTTCAAATAGAATAAGCGCGTCGCTCATCGTTGCGATAAGCAGATGATCGTCATCGACGAATCTTACTTCTCTCATCGAGATATGGGCTTTTTTATCGAGCAGTCGATTCATCTTGCCCTTATCGCGGATGTAAAGTATTCTCTCGCCCCCTTCGTCCTGAACCAGAATAAGAGTTCTTTTTCCGCTTTTGTCTACATCTACACCGAATACCTTCGGATTTATTTCGTCTCCCATGAAGTCATGAATTTTTTCAAACTTCACTTCAGAAAGAAGCTTTCTGCTTTTCCAGTTGTATATCTCCAGTTTACCGGCGTCCGTTGCAGCGTAGAGTTTAGAACCCTTAACTACGATTTCAATAACGTTACCTTCTGTTTCGATCGATGTATGCGGTTTTATGACAACAGGAGCCGCAAACAGCACTGCACATGCCGTAAGCAGCAGCCACAGGCTCTTCATAATATACATCCTTTCACGTTGATACTATTTTGATAGCATATGATGGACACACCGGAATACACCATCCGCATCCCGTGCATCTGTCCGGTGCAATTTCCGGCCTGAAAAGGCCTAGAAAGGCTATTGCATCCTCCAGACACGGATCTTTGCAACTGCTGCAGATACTCTGGTGCCATGCCATACACTTTAAAACGTCTATCTCTACTTTGGCGTTTATAAAGTCTATCGTTTTGTCGCTTAAAACTCCGGCTTCACACGCTTCGAGGCATGCATCACAGAAGGTACACCCTCTGTTTGAAAAAGAAAGCTTGGGAGTTCCATCTTCTGCGATTACAATTATCTCCTCTTCGCACACTTTGGCACATGGCTTATCGACGCATTCCGGACAAAGTCTGTGAAAAAGATCTGAATCGCTGTTGTAAGGAGGTCTTATAGGAGTTTCCGACTCTCCCTTCTCCCCTTTTAGTGCCGAGGAGAGAGAGGCGAAAATGCCTCTTCTCCCTTCGTCAACCATCTTATTTGACACCTTCGTTCAGTGTATCTATAAGATTTGATTTGCTTTTTTCGCCCTGATTTCTGAAATCGGGTTCAAAAGTATTTTTTACAAGTGTAGGCACATTCGCCTGCGGAACGTGACACTGAGAACAGTTGAATCGCTGCTCAGCCAGGTGATTCAGCATCTTCTGAGTTCTGAAGTCCATGAAGTGTGTTTTGGGAATCGGTGTAGCACCTACGCTTTTGGCGACATCAGGCATATGGCATCCGAGGCAGGCATTGTTGCCTTTTTTGATTGGAAGCAATCCGTCTACGCTGTGTGGAATCAGCGGAGGAGCGTTTTCATACGATCTCTGGTATCGCTTTGCACTTCCGGGAGCTGCTGAAGTATACTCCGCTCTTACCGGAGCTGTTGTCTGCTCTGAATAGAGGTTCTCTTTTCGCAGTCCGAGCTCCTCCTCTGTTACTATGGGAGCGTTTTTGGCATTGAGCTCCTGTTCGTCCATCTGTACGGCACTCTCTGCGGTTTTATTGGCACAGGCACTCATGCCCAGTACCAGCGCAGCGGAAAGTGCCATTAGAATCATCTTTTTCATCGGTTTTCTCCTTTGGCTTTACTTGTTGCAAAATCTCTTATACTAAACCCTAGTGCGTCATCATCGCACACCTCGATACAGCGTGCGCAGTTGACGCATTCACCCATATTTACCGTTGTGCTCTCTTTTCCTATCATAAACAGTACTTCGCTCTCCGGACAGACATCTTTGCATTTCATGCACAGAGTACAGTTCGGCTGGTTATGGCGCACCCTGATCAGGCTGAAACGGCCTATCAGGGAGTAGACACCGCCCAGCGGGCAGATATGTCCGCACCAGCCGTTTTTTACTCCAAAAAGATCGAATAGAAAGATCGCAAGAAGCACGCCGCCCGTCATCCCCATTCCGAAGATCACTCCACGGTTGAAAATGGTGATCGGGCTAACCAGTTCGAATGCGGCCAGTCCCGTGATCGCAGATACGATCAGCGAGAGAACCAGCACCCAGTATCTGGCATTACGGCTTACCCACACTTTTCTCTCTGCTTTGTCAAGCAGAAGTTTGCGTCTGAGCCAGTTGGCCAGGTCTGTTACCATATTTACAGGACAGACCCAGCTGCAAAACGCTCTTCCTCCGATTATTCCGTAAAAGAGCGTGATGATTGCTGCGCCTATAAAGACGTCAATCCCCATCAGAGCACCTGCCGACAGCATCTGCAGTATTGCAAACGGATCTGCAAGCGGAATTGTTTGAAAGAGCGTTGAAGAGCTCAATGTACCGGTCAGGATTTTCCAGCCGAATGCATTTGCCGAAAAATAGAGGAAAAGCAGTCCGATTTGAGTAAAACGCCGCAGTATCAGATACCGCATTTTGAATATTTTACTCATCGAACAGCCCCTCATCCGTATTCAGGTAGTCTTGCGCCTTCTTCTCGCTGCGTTTTGTCTTTGTCTGCAGCTTGTTAAGATTGCGCTCCTTGATACGTTCCTGGTCCTTCTTGCTCCATCCTTTGACGTAATAGTCGCCCGGCTTGCCCATCGCAACATCTCTGGGCAGAACAAAAATAGCTGCCTTTTCTGTCACACAGGCATGTTCGCACAGACCGCATCCGGTACAGTGGTCTGCATGGACGACGGGAACGAGCTTGGCATGTTTTCCTGTGCGCTCGTTGCGAATAAATTCGATCGATATCGCTTCACCGAGAACAGGACATGCCCGATAACAGGCATCACACTGGATTCCCCAGTATGCGATACAGGATTCGGCGTCGATAATCGCCAGTCCCATCTTTGCCTTGTTTATGTCGAGAACCTCTTTCCCGTTCTCGACACTCGATACCGATTTCTGGTCCAATGCATTAGTAGGGCATACCGGCACACATGGTATATCCGTACACATATAGCACGGAATCTCCCTTGGAATAAAATAGGGAGTACCCATAGGCCGTCCATCGCCCGGTTTGGCGATAAGAAGCGTATCGTATGGACACGCTTCCGCACACTGACCGCACTTGATGCACATGCGCAGAAAATCTTTCTCAGGCAATGCACCGGGCGGACGCAGCAGCAACGGTGAGGCTTTTGCTTCCTCCACGTATCCTGTCCATATCAGTCCGCCAAGTGCCGACAGTCCGACACTTTGGGCCATAATGGTCAGAAATCGCCGTCTTTCGGTGATTTTGGGCTTGGTATTTTTCTTCGGATTTTGAGTGTTCAAAGACTCAATCCACCTTTACTCTTTAAATTTTATAACGGGCACTCTCTACGCTTTGTAGATTTTGACCGCACATTTTTTGTAGTCTGTCTGTTTAGACATAGGACAAGTGTGATCCAGGCAGACTTTGTTGATGAAGACACGCTCATCGAACCATGGAACAAATACAAGTCCTCTAGGAGGTCTGTTTCTGCCTCTTGTATCGATGTGGGCCTTCACTTTTCCTCGGCGGCTCTCTATCCATACAAGATCGCCGTCTTTGAGCCCCTTGGTTTTCGCATCTTTGGGGTTCATATAGCAGAGTGCTTCAGGCATCGCTCTGTAGAGCTCCGGTACACGCATTGTCATCGTACCGCTGTGCCAGTGCTCGATAACGCGACCTGTACAGAGCCAAGTGTCGTAATCTTTATCCGGTATCTCGGTCGGATCCATATATGGTCTGAAGAA
>CAYZMY010000036.1:0-10547 GCA_964479605.1 uncultured Campylobacterales bacterium
GGTTGACTCCGAATGTTCCGTCAAGCTCGGTCTCTGTCTGGACATTTTTGATCATGCCGTTAAGAGTCATGCTGTTGGGAATGTATCCGCTGTTTCCTATTTTCATGTCGCTTGAAGTATCAACCCACATGTTGTCTATATTCGGAGCAGCGCCGTTGGAGCATGTACCGTTGAATGTGATCGAAGCATTGTTGAAATCATCGTAGTAATACTCTTTTCCGTCTATCGTTTCGTGGAAGTTTCCATTATTATCTGTGTTCACCGTGTAGGTCGAGTTGTCATCCATCGTCACTTCAAGTGAGCTGTTATTGTAGTCGGCATAGGTACCGTCGGATGTATTGAAACATCCTATATGGCCGTTCACTTCGGTCGTGTAGACTTCTGTAAATCCGCCGTTTGTAGCAAGAGAGGAGTTCATCGTGTAGCCTACGTTGAGAGTGGCAGATGCCGTGTAATTGCTGTCGAGTGCGCCGTTGAGCGTGATTTCGTTCAGTTTTACATAATTCAGCTGCATCGGATCGTTCTGGTTGCTGTCGTTGTAGTCGTATCCGACATCCGCTTTGAAACCTTTGATTCCGATCATGGTGCCGTCGGCTGTAGAGAGGTTGATGTCGGTGACCTCCATGTGCGCGCCGTCAGTTGTCTTTGTAAGAGTCGCGTTTGCCTGGAAAGTCTGCTGAGCCTGATCCGCTTCATAGAGTTTTGTCGCCGGAATGGTACCGTCGAAGGCTGCTGTCAGGGTTGTGAAGCTGTTTGGATCTATGGTTGTGGGATCGGCTGCCGGCAGTGTAATTGTTCCGTTTCCGACAGTAGTTGACGTTCCGCTTACAGTGTCTGTTATTACATAACTCCAGACACTTGAGTTGAGGTCAGCTCTTGTCAGGTTTGCATCCCTGCTTGCGTTTGTGAGTGTGACCAGTGTAGTGTTAACCTCGGTCAGGTTATTATCTACTCCCTCGCCTACAGCATCGAGCAGATTTCCAAGAACCCTGCCCGCAAGGTCACCGTTTAGAGTTACATTTTCTACGACAGACTCCATACCTTTTGCTTCAGTGTCGAAGAGGCCTCCGTCTTTAAAGAGGTCATCTCCCTGGGTTCTCAGATTCTGGAAAAAATCTTTCGCAGCCTGTACATCATCGACTGTACCGGCGTCGTCCGGTACTTCCGGGGTAAATGTTTCATTGTTTTCTGCCGCTTCTACAAACGGAGTCGTTACATTGTTCTCCTGCATATTCTGTGCGAGAATATCTGTAACATTGCTATCGTCACCCAAAACGCCGTCTGCCGCATCTTCAGCGACATCTTCTACCAGCTCCTGTATTGAGACATTGGCCTCTTCGGCAGCATTGTGGAACGCCTCGATTACATCGGCATAAACACCTTCTGTCGGATCGGAAGTTATCGGGTCGGTACCGAATATCTGAGCGGCTGCTACACGTGCCTCTTCAAGCTTCTGCCCGTCGATTGTAGCATTCGGGTCTCCCTGTGTAGCCATCATATACATAACATGGGTGGAGGGTGCCACATTGACAGTCACGTTTCCGTCGCCGCTTACATCAGCCGCCGAGTAGAGTTGTGTCTGTGCGGGACATGCTGCCGTAGTGTTGGTATCAGGGAAAAAGAGAGTCGAATTCGCATCGCATGTTACCGATACGACTGCAACACCCTCAAAACCGTCCAGATCGATTGTATATGTACCGTTGCCGCTGTCAGTTCTGCCGCTGCCGATGACAGCCCCGGCGGCACTGCCGTCGTGTACCTCTACGACTCCGTTAAGAATCAGTTCGTCGACCGCTTTTCCGGTTATGTTCACACTCGCACCGGCAACAGAAGTGCTGCTTCCGCCCCCGCCGCATCCGCTGAAGATTATGGAGCCGGCCAGTAATGCACTGGCAACTACGCTAATTTGCCTGAGTTGTATATTCATTGTTTGCTCCTGCTGAAATTTGATTCGCATCGCTTCATTATAGAAAAACAATCTTTAATAATAAATAAAACAGATTAAAAATATGATAATCGATCATTATAATTTATACAATAAGAGGGTGTCGCTATTTTGGATTGTACACAGCAGTCTGAAAGGCAGATGTTTTTTCTCTGTTAGGAGAATATAATCGGCTTTCGAAAAGAGAAGTTTAGCCTCTCCTTGCCGAATATGTTGAAATTATTGTGCTGCGGCTGTACAAAAGTGACTTACTCTCTATCTTTTGCGGTACAATTTTAATAAAAAACGAAGGAAGATATTTTGCAGATAAAAGAGATTCAGCAGTATTCCGAGGTCCGCCCCAAGGCGAGGGCGTATTTATGCTACCTGCTTTCGAGAAACATACCCAATAAAACACCGGAAGTTACTCTCGAAACAATAATGTCGGCTCTGAAAAAGATAAAAAAAGAGGTTAAAGAGATCGATACGCTCTATGTGCTTGACCCGAAAGGCAGGCAGATAGCCAACAATGTCAGCCGGGTACAGGCGTATCGTACCGGAGAAGGTGAAAACAGGGCGATGCGTGCCTACTACTACAGAGCTGTCAGGGAAAAAAGGTGTATACTCACAGATCCCTATCCTTCCAAGATAGGCGGGCTTCTTGTCGTTACCGCCGCCTATCCGGTATATAATGACAGAGGACAGCTGCAGTATGTGGTCTGTGCGGATATACCGCTGGACAAATTGCTGAAGATGGTGCACCCTGCATCGGCGGAGACACTCTTCGGTAAGTTTACCAAAATCGGATATGCTCTGTTTTCGTTGGCGCTCCTGGCAGTGGCACTGCTGCTGTTTTTGAACGGAATCAAGAGTTTTCTGACATACGGCTTCAACTTCATCCATATAGATATCAAGGAGATGTTCGAAGCGACGATTCTTCTGACACTCTCACTGGCGATTTTCGACCTTGTCAAAGCGATTTTCGAGGAGGAGGTTCTCGGGGAGCATAAAAAAGGCGAACATGATGAGATACATAAAACAATGGTCCGGTTTCTAGGATCGATCATCATTGCATTGGCGATTGAAGCGTTAATGCTTGTCTTTAAATTTGCTATAATCAATCCTGAAAAACTTATATACGCGGTCTATCTGATAGGCGGTGTAACGATGCTTTTGCTTGGACTCTCTTTTTATATCAGAAGTATCCGGAAAGAAGAGTAATGGTTGCTGTTATCGATTACAATATGGGTAATCTGGCAAGTGTACGTAATGCGCTTGATAAAATAGGGGCGGAGTCGAAAGTGGTCTCCGATCCGCATGAACTGGCAGGCTATGACAGGATTTTGCTGCCGGGAGTCGGAGCTTTCGGCGATGCGATGGAACATCTTCGCGAAAAAGGTATGGACGAGGCGGTGAAAGGTTTTGCAGCTTCAGGGAAGCCGATGCTGGGAATCTGTCTCGGGATGCAGCTGCTTTTTGAGAAAAGCAGCGAGTTCGGAAAGCATGCCGGATTGGGTCTCATACCGGGTGAGGTGGTACCTTTTGACCCCAATCTTTTCGAGACGCCTCACAAGATTCCACATATGGGCTGGAATGAGCTGTTTGTGCAGAAACCGTCACCGATTTTTTCGAATCTTCCAAGTGAGTTCTATCTCTATTTTGTGCATTCGTATCATGCCGTCACACCGGATGAGTATGTCATAGGAAAGACTTGGTACGGCTACAGGTTTGTAAGCGCCGTTCAAAACGGAAATATTTTCGGGATACAGCCGCACCCTGAAAAGTCGCACGACAACGGTTTGAAAATTTTGAAAAATTTTGTTGAGTTTTAAAGGATAACAGTTTGGAAATACTACCTGCGATCGACCTCAAAGACGGAAAGGCCGTCCGCCTGACAAAGGGGCTGATGGATAGTGCAAAAATATACAGTGATGAGCCGTGGCAGCTTGCAAAAGCGTTCGAAGAGATGGGTTCGAAGTGGCTTCATCTGGTAGACCTTAACGGTGCGTTTGCCGGCGAGCCGAAAAATCTGGAGCAGATTGAAAAGATACGCAAAAACTGCAACCTTAAAATGGAACTCGGCGGAGGAATTCGCGACGAAGAGACGATAAAACGGTACCTCGATCTTGGGATCGACAGGCTTATTTTAGGTTCCATCGCCGTAAAAGATCCTGACTTTGTAAAGGAGATGGCGGCTAAATATCCTATTGCCGTAGGAATAGACGCTATCGACGGCTATGTGGCTGTAGAGGGATGGGCGGAGGTCAGCAGTATGAAAGCGACCGATCTTGCAAAAGCTTTCGCCGAATGCGGTGTCGAAGCGATTATCTGTACGGATGTAGGGCGTGACGGTACTTTAAGCGGCGTAAATGTCCCTTTTACCGTCTCTATAGCCGAAGCTTCCGGAATAGATACGATAGCCAGCGGCGGAGTGCGGGATATGCGTGATATAAGAACGCTTCTTGAGACCGGAAAGGTCGCAGGGGTGATTGTCGGTAAAGCCTTTTACGAGGGAACTCTTGATCTAAGAGAGGCTTTCAGGGCTGTCTCGATTTAAGTTCAGGCCTGCTTCTGCCCTATAGGTAAAAAAATTCTTAATCTTAATTAAATAGTCCAGACGATAAAATGAGCAAAACATATTTTATTTAATGAAGGATACCCATTGAAAATAATGGTAGTAGACGACAGTTCGACAATGCGCAGGATTATAAAAAACACTCTGGGCCGACTCGGATACAAAGAACTGCTTGAAGCCGAAGACGGGGTTCAGGCGTGGGAAGTGATGCAGCAGAATAAAGATGATATCGGAGTATTGATTACAGATTGGAATATGCCCAATATGAACGGGCTGGAGCTTGTAAAAAAGGTTCGCGGCGAGGGTGCTTTCGAAGATATCCCCATCATTATGGTAACCACAGAAGGCGGAAAGGCTGAAGTTATCACAGCTCTTAAAGCCGGTGTCAATAACTATATCGTCAAGCCCTTCACTCCGCAGGTTCTGAAAGAGAAGTTGGAAGCGGTGCTCGGCATAAACGACTGATGCAAGATACATACCATGAGCTGAAAGTAATTCCGTCAGCACACCAGGAACTTTTTCTGGATTTTTTGCAGACGCTTTTTGAGGACTCCATAGAGATAGGAGAAAAAACTCTTGTTCTGCGCTCAAATGAACCTCTGGATGAGATAGCTTGGGGTGCAGAGCAGTTTGCAGCCGCTTTGTCGCAAAATTTAAAAGAGGATATAGGCGTAGAGGTCGAACTCTGCGAAAAGAGGAACGAAGACTGGATCGCCAAATACCGCGAGTCTATTAAACCGGTTGCAATAGGAGAGTTTTTTCTTCATCCCAGCTGGGAAAAACCTGCGCCGGATAAAACGAATATAATGATCGATCCGGCATTGGCGTTCGGTTCCGGACACCACGAGACGACTGCAGGGTGCCTCGAGACGATAGGAAGGCGTGTGAAGAGCGGAATGACTCTTCTGGATGTCGGCTGCGGAAGCGGAGTTTTGGGTATTGCGGCTTCGATGCTCGGAGCCAGGGTGGATGCATGCGATACCGACCCGCTTGCAGTCGAAAATGCCGAGAAAAATTTCGAACTTAACGGATGCAGGCCGGAAAATATCTGGGAAGGCTCCGCAGGAGAGACACAAAAGTCCTACGATATAGTAGTGGCAAACATTGTTGCCGATATTCTTCGGTTGCTTGCCAAAGATCTGAAAGCCCGTACCAAAGAGGGAGGGCTGCTTATCGTTTCCGGAATACTGGATACGAAAGAGAGTTCCATCGAAGAAGCCTTCGGCGATATGGAGCTTCTTGAAACTATAGCCAAAAACGAGTGGCGTACAAAAATTTATAAAAAGAACAAGGAAAAAAATGGCGGATAAAAATCCAAAAAAAGATCCGAACGATCAGAACTTTTTCAATAAAAACCCGCTTCTGACATTTGCGATCTTCTCTCTGCTGATTATTATACTCTTCAAGAGTTTCATCGATACGCAGGAGGGTCAGTTCGGAGCACAGAATTCAACTTCCATGAATAGCGGAACAGCTGTTACGCAGACCAAAACCGTTCCCTACAGCGATTTGAAAAAGATGATCAAAGAGGGTCGCATAAAGTATGTGTCGATAGGTCAGATGACCATCAAGGCGATCTCCAACGAAGGCGGATACAAAACACTTTACATTGCCAAAAAGGTCGGTGAAGACAATACTCTGATACCCCTGCTGGACAAGATGGGTGTCGAGTACAGCGGTTATACCGAAAGTAACTGGGTAGGAGAGGTACTCTTCGGATGGGTCCTGCCTATACTTATTTTCTTCGGTATCTGGATGTTCCTGGCCAGCAGAATGCAAAAAAATATGGGTGGCGGAATTCTCGGAATGGGGAGTGCCAAGAAGCTCGTAAATTCCGAAAAGCCGAATATCACCTTCGACGATGTTGCCGGTGTAGAAGAGGCCAAGGAAGAGGTCAAGGAGATAGTGGAGTTTCTAAAGTATCCTGAACGCTATATCCGACTGGGTGCGAAGATTCCCAAAGGTGTTCTCCTGGTTGGACCTCCCGGTACCGGTAAGACGCTGCTGGCAAAAGCCGTAGCCGGCGAGGCGAGTGTCCCTTTCTTCTCTGTGAGCGGGTCGAGCTTCATAGAGATGTTTGTAGGTGTCGGAGCCGCAAGGGTCAGGGATCTTTTCGAACAGGCCAAAAAAGAGGCTCCGGCTATTATCTTTATAGATGAGATAGATGCTATAGGAAAGAGCAGGGCCGCAAGCGGTCAGATAGGCGGCAATGATGAGAGGGAGCAGACTCTGAATCAGCTTCTTGCGGAGATGGACGGCTTCAGCTCGGACACACCTATTATCGTTCTTGCCGCTACCAACCGTCCGGAAGTTCTGGATCCGGCTCTTTTGCGCCCGGGACGTTTCGACAGGCAGGTACTTGTGGACAAGCCGGACTTCGAAGGGCGTGTCAAAATTCTGAAAGTACATGTAAAACAGATCAAGATGGCTCCAGATGTCGATCTGGACGAGATTGCACGCCTTACAGCGGGTCTGGCGGGAGCCGATCTCGCGAATATCGTCAACGAAGCGGCACTTCTTGCCGGGCGTAAGAACAAGGAGCATGTCGAGCAGGAGGATTTCCGTGAAGCCGTCGAACGTGCAATTGCCGGTTTGGAGAAAAAATCACGCCGAATCGCTCCGAAAGAGAAGCGTATTGTAGCCTACCATGAGAGCGGTCACGCACTGATAGCGGAGACTACAAAAGGGGCCAGGAAGGTTTCGAAAGTCTCTATCATTCCGCGAGGTCTTGCCGCTTTGGGATATACGCTAAACACTCCTGAAGAGAACAAGTATCTGATGCAAAAACATGAACTTGTGGCAGAGATAGATACACTGCTCGGCGGAAGGGCGGCCGAAGAGGTCTTCATAAAAGAGATTTCAACAGGTGCCAGCAATGACCTGGAGCGGGCTACCGATATTGTCAAGTCTATGGTGAGTCTGTACGGAATGAGTGATGTCGCCGGTCTTATGGTGCTTGAAAAGCAGACAAACATGTTCCTCGGAAGCGGCATGAGCCAGAAAGATTACAGCGAAAAGACTGCTGAACAGATGGATGAATTTGTTCGGAATTTTCTCTCTGAGCGCTACAAACATGTTGTAAACAGACTCAAAGAGTACAGCGAGGCGATTGAAAAAATCGTTCATGAACTCTTCAAGGCTGAAACGATAGAGGGTAAAATGGTCCGTGAGATTATCCGTGATTTTGAAAAAGAGCACGGTATTAAGTCACGCCTTGTAGATGACGAAAGTGCGATGGAAGAGGATCTGAAAAAAGAGAAAGAGAATAAAAAGGCTCAAGACAGCGAAGAGTCCGGAGAGTAGAAATGGGCACAAACGGTACCTTCATGAAAATCGGCTGGCGTTATATACTTCCCGTATGGGGTGTAACACTCTTTGTACTGGTTTTCAGTGATGAAGTGCTGCTGAATCTTTTTCTTATAACTGCCAGTTTTCTGGTAGCGTATCTTTTTTATGTGCCTGAACGAGTGGCGCCTGAAACCTCAAAGAGCGCTGTTTTGTCACCGATAGACGGAACGGTACTCTCTATAAAGAGCCATGAGGAGGGCACGTCCATTATGCTTAGAAAATCGATTTTTGACGGCAGCAGTGCGGTACGTGCACCCGTAAGCGGTGAGATCACGGAAAAAAAAGGAGTTCACGGGCTCTTTCTGGGTGCAGGAAATCCTCTTGCTTCAAAGCTCAATGAAAAAGGCTCCATAAGCTGGAAAACAGCCGGCGGTGAGAGCGTGACAATGAAGATGGTATGCGGTCTATACGCGCTGGGTGTTCCCATGTTTGCTTCCGAATCTGTTCAGGAAGCCTCAGATACAGTGGCACATCTGACAGACGGCACGGTAGAGCTGCTGCTGCCAAAAAAAGCGAAGATGGAGGTGGCACCCGGTGACAAGGTGCTGGGGGGCTATTCACTCCTGGCTTACGGTAGCGCCTGATGGCAAACAGAGAGTTTCAACTGATCTATATTCTTCCCAACCTTTTTACCGCCGCTTCGATCTTTACCGCCGTAATCGCGATAGTATCTGCGATCAACGGAAATTTTGAAAAATCTGCATGGCTGATTTTTCTCTCTTTGGTGTTTGACGGCCTTGACGGACGTGTTGCGAGACTGACACACACTACAAGCAGATTCGGAGTAGAGTTCGACTCTCTTGCAGACCTTGTAGCTTTCGGTGTCGCACCGGCACTTCTGCTCTACTTCTATGCAGGCCATGAGTATGGAAAGCTGGGCATTTTGGTTATGGCTCTTTATATAATTTTCGGAGCAATCCGCCTTGCAAGGTTCAATATAATGAGCCCGAATACCGACCCGACGGTCTTTATAGGAGTACCGATACCGGCTGCGGCGATATTTGTATCGATATGGGTTTTGATGTTCTCTCAATATGAATTTTTGCACAATTTCAGTGCCGTCCTGCTGGTGGCGACAATTCTTGTTTCGCTGCTGATGGTAAGCAATATCCGCTATCCGAGTTTCAAAAAGATCAATCTCGAAAAGCCTGCTTTGACCAAAACACTTATTGTTCTCATTATCACAGCTTCCATAATATATCTCTATCCTGTTGAAGGATTTGCCATTATCATAACCCTGTATGTCATGTGGGGTGCGGCTAGAGCGGTGCGAACAGTGATGAGAAAAAGGGTAGGTAAAGCGAAGAGTTAAAGAGAAAAATTATTATCTAATAAAAATATCTAAGCTTTATTGGATTCCAATATGCTATACTGTCACAATCAAAACTGAAAGGAGAGTCAATGTACGGTACAGATACCGGCAGAATCAAAGCTATAAAACATTTGCCGAAAATCGAGATAAAAAATACTCTCCTATCCTTCTCCTTCTAATTTTCAATAGTATCCACAAGAGTCTGTTTACACAAAAATCGTAAAAATATTAAGGATTGACAATTATGAAAGATAGAGTATATATATTTGATACTACACTTCGTGACGGGGAACAGAGTCCCGGTGCCTCTATGAATACGGAAGAGAAGATAAAGATAGCTTCACAGCTTCAAAGACTCGGTGTCGATATTATCGAGGCCGGTTTTGCGGCGGCTAGCCCCGGAGATTTCGATGCGATAAAACGCATATGCGAAGTTGTGGATAAGAGTGTGGTCTGCTCGCTTGCGAGAGCTGTCGAGCGCGATATCATTCTTGCAGGGGAGTCTTTGGAAGGTGCCAAAAACAGGCGTATACATACGTTTATAGCGACAAGTCCCATACATATGGAATACAAGCTCAAGATGAAGCCGGATGAAGTTGTGCGCCGCGCCGTCGATGCCGTGAAGCTGGCAAAAAGCTTTACCGATGATGTGGAGTTCAGCTGCGAAGATGCCGGCAGAAGCGAAATACCGTTTCTTAAAGAGATTCTCGATGCGGTTATCGAAGCCGGGGCGACGACACTCAACATACCGGACACTGTCGGCTACAGGCTTCCGCAGGAGATGGGGGCATTGATCAAAGAGCTTCATGAACATGTAGGTGAACGGGCGATCATATCCGTACACTGCCACAACGACCTTGGTCTGGCTGTGGCCAATTCTCTCTTTAGTGTTATGAACGGTGCCAGGCAGGTTGAGTGCACGATAAACGGACTCGGTGAGCGTGCCGGAAACGCCGCTTTGGAAGAGATTGTTATGGCTATGAAGACCCGTTCAGATGTATTTGAGAATATTGAAACAGGCATCAATACAAAAGAGATATATCCAACAAGCCGCCTTGTTTCAGCTATTACCGGCATAGAGCCGCAGCCTAACAAAGCGATAGTGGGCAAAAACGCTTTTGCGCACGAAAGCGGTATTCACCAAGACGGTATGCTTAAGTGCCAGGAGACCTACGAAATTATGAGAGCCGAAGATATCGGGTTGGAGCAGAACCGCCTTGTTCTTGGAAAGCACTCGGGCCGGCATGCATTCAAAGACAGGTTGGAAGAGCTCGGCTTCGAACTTACCAAAGATGAGATCGACAAGGCATTTGAGCGTTTTAAAGCGCTTGCCGACAAGAAAAAAGAGATATTCGATGACGATATAAGAATGCTTATCGCGAGTGAGA
>CAYZMY010000037.1:0-10153 GCA_964479605.1 uncultured Campylobacterales bacterium
ACCCGAGATACTTAAAACATTCCTGTAAATGCAAAGATATTGGATAATGTACGGCAGTGGGAACCCCCGCTTCTTTAAGGCGTTTTTGTAGTATATCTCTATTTTGAACACGAACGGAGTATTGTGCCCATACACTTGTGCGGCCCTCTTTGAGCGTTGGCGTGATGACTTCACTCTTCGCAAGAGCCGATGTGTAAGCCTCAGCTACTTTCTGTCGCTTTTGTATATCTTCATGATAGTATTTGAGCTTGACACGCAAAACGGCAGCCTGAATGGTGTCAAGTCTGGCGCCCAGTCCGATGTACTTGTGATAATACCGTTTGTTTTGCCCATGAACACGTAGCATCCGCATCTTTTCTGCAAGTTCGTAATCATTAGTCAGTACAGCCCCACCGTCACCGAAACACCCCAAGGGTTTTGCTGGAAAAAAACTGGTGGTAAAAATATCGCACCAATGCACTTCCGCTTTATTTTGAAAAGTTGCACCAAATGATTGTGCACCATCGACGATGACTTTGAGATCATGTTGTTTAGCGATTTTTCCAATAATGTCCAAATCAGCTGGTTGTCCATAGAGACTAACGGGCATAATGGCTTTGGTTTGCGGTGTGATGACTGCTTCGATTTTCGTTGTATCAATGTTAGAAGTGAGCTCATCGATATCGACGAAGACCGGTTTTGCGCCGAGCAGAGCGATTGTTTCGGCCGTCGCAACAAAGGTAAACGGCGTCGTTATCACTTCGTCGCCCGGCCCGATATCCAGCGCCATCAAAGCAAGCAGCAAAGCATCAGTACCACTTGAGCAGGTGATGGCATGACTCGCTTCAGTAAATTGACAAAGCTCATGCTCCAATGCATGTACGTCCGGCCCCATGATGAATTGTGCCGAATCGATGACCTTGACGATCGCCTCGTCAATCTCGGGCTTGTAGCGTTCGTATTGTCGGTGAAGATTGGCAAAGTCGATTTTCATTTGGTTGTAACCTCCAGATCATCGTCAATAAGGCGATAAATGGCAAAGTCATCTTCAGCACACTTGTCATCATCGAAATGCAAAGTCTCACCAGAAATTCCGACCCATCCGATCTGTTTCGCCGGTACACCGGCCATCAATGCAAACGGCGGCACGTCTTTGGTCACGACCGCTCCGCTGCCAATCAGTGCATATTCACCGATCGTGACACCACATACAATGGTGGCGTTCGCTCCGACAGTGCAACACCGTTTAAGCAGTGTTTTTTTAAAATTATCTTTTCTTTGAATGAAGGCTCTGGGATTGATGACATTGGTGAAAACCATCGAAGGTCCCAAGAAAACATCATCTTCAATTTCGACACCTTCATAGATAGAGACATTATTCTGTACTTTTACTCCACTTCCTATATCTACCTTTGGGCCTACGACACAGTTCTGCCCGAACGAACAGTTCTTGCCGATCGTTGTATGCGAAAGAATATGGCAAAAGTGCCAGACCTTTGTACCCTCTCCGATAGTGACATACTCATCGACATAAGAAGAGTCATGTATGTACGGTGCATTATTTGACACCTGTACTTCCATTTTTTGTTGATACTTTTTCATTCGAACTTTCCACTCTTTGGGGCTGAGTCGTCGAGGTGCGTCCATTAGGCTTCGACTTTTTTACAAAATGGATGATATTCCCCATGCAATCCGATCGGCTGCATATGCCGAATGGCCGCAACTGTTTCAATAGAACTATAAGCTTCTTCCAGCCCAAAACCGTTGCCGGATAGTATCTCTTCATAGCTTCGTGTATGCAGATCTGTAAAACCGCCGCTGAATTCGATCTCCTCACCATCAACGGTAATGGAGCGGTAGGTGCGCTGTCCGGCTGCCTTGATTTCGTCGGGAATATAGTCATATTTTACAGAAAGAAACCATCGAACGTCTGCATTTTTTAGCCTGAGAGAACCGGCATTGGCATAAGGTGTTTTGAGGTGGACAATGTTCTCTTCTACATCGCCAAAGATCCATGTCAGCATATCATAAAAGTGGACGCCGATATTGCTGGCAATTCCTCCGCTTTTGCTTTCATCTCCTTTCCAACTGACAAAGTACCATTTCCCGCGTGAAGTCAGATAGGTCAAATCAATACTGTAACGCCTATGCGGATCATTCATAAGTTCCTCCTGCACTTTTTCTTTAAGTGCCATGATGGAGGGGTGAAGTCGAAGCTGAAGGATATTATATACCTTTTTTCCCGTCTCTTCCTCAATAACTTTAAGCGCATCTATATTCCAGGGATTGAGAACAAGAGGTTTTTCACATATTGCATCCGCTGCACTGCGCAAAGCAAAACGTATATGGGCATCATGCAGATAATTAGGTGAACAGATACTCATATATTCGATACGCCTATCCTGTTCGCGATGCCACTTGTCCACAAAACGGTCAAAACGTTCAAATTCGGTAAAAAAATGTGCCTCCGGAAAATAACTGTCAATAATACCGACACTGTCACATCGATCGAGTGCTGCAACAAGATCATTCCCTGTCTCTTTGATAGCTTTCATATGACGCGGGGCGATATAACCCGCTGCTCCGATAAGTGCAAAATTTTTCATTATAGCCTCCATGTCGGGTTTTCTACTATCCCTTTGATATCCATCAAAATCGCCGGTTCGGTGCTGATATTTTCATAAGCCGTTCTTCGCAATAACTTAAACTCATTATGTGCTACGGCTACGATGATTGCATCATATTTTTTATCTGCTTTGAATGGATTATGCTTCAAGAGTGGATATGGAAAACTTTTTCTTTCAATCTCAGTGTCAACCCATGGGTCGTAAGCATCTACCTGTATATTATACTCCTGTAACTCATGAACAATATCGACTACTTTTGTATTTCGTGTATCAGGGCAATTTTCCTTAAATGTAACCCCCATAATTAAAACATTGGAGTCTTTAATTTTTTTATCATTTTTTATCATCTGTTTAATTATCTGCTCAACAATGTACTTGCCCATTCCGTTATTTATCTGACGTGCTCCAAGAATTAGATTCGGCTTATAACCCAACTCCTCGGCTTTAAATGTCAAATAGTATGGGTCAACACCGATACAATGGCCTCCAACAAGACCCGGTGTAAATTTTAAGAAATTCCATTTGGTCGCGGCAGCTTCAATAACTTCATTGGTATCTATGTCCATCGCATCAAAAATCAGTGCCAGTTCATTAATAAGAGCAATATTTACATCTCGCTGAGTATTTTCAATAACTTTTGAAGCTTCGGCAACCTTGATAGACGAGGCCAAATGAGTCCCTGCATCAATAATGCTTCGGTATAAGGAGTCAACCTTTTTCGCAACTTCCGGAGTTGATCCTGATGTTACCTTTAAAATATTTTTGACAGTATGTTCTTTATCACCCGGATTAATTCGTTCAGGAGAATATCCTGCAAAAAAATCTTTATTGAACCCCAAGCCCGAACTTTTTTCCAGAACTGGAACACATACCTCTTCCGTGACACCGGGGTATACTGTTGATTCATATATTACAATATCTCCTTTTTTTAAAACCTGACCCACCGTTTCGGACGATTTTATTAGTGGAGTTAAATCAGGGCGATTACTTTCATCTATCGGTGTCGGTACTGTTACAATATAAATATTGCAATCAGCGATTTCTTTAACTGTATTTGTAAAATTAAGATTTTGTTTAACGCTACCTAACTCTTCTTTTGATACTTCAAATGTTCTATCATAACCATTAAGAAGTTCTTCTATACGGCTTTGGCTAATATCCAAACCGATTACATTATATTTCTCAGCAAAAGCAACAGCCAATGGAAGTCCTACATATCCCAATCCGATAATAGCAATTTTATCTTTTTTATTCATTTTTCCCCTCTTTATTCAAATATTATAAAACTCTCTATACCACTTCACAAACTCCCCTATCCCCCTGTCAAGATCTGTCGACGGCCTGTATCCGACATCTTTTTCCAGTGCACTCGTATCGGCCCATGTGGCCTCCACGTCTCCGGGCTGCATAGGCATCATATTCATCTGCGCCTTTTTGCCGAGATGCTTTTCAAGAGTCGTTATGAAGTCCAGCAGCTTTACGGGCCTGCCGTTGCCTATGTTGTAGACCCTGTACGGGGCGGGTGACGAGGCCGGGTCCGGATTGCGGTAGTCGAAATCTTCATTCGGCTCGGCCGGATGCTCGATTACCCGTACGACCCCTTCCACTATATCGTCGATATATGTGAAGTCTCTTTGCATCTTTCCGTAGTTGAATACATTTATAGGCCTGTCGTGCAAAATCGCGTCAGCAAAGAGCATCGGCGCCATATCGGGACGTCCCCAGGGACCGTATACCGTGAAGAAACGAAGGCCTGTCGTGCGTATGCCGTAAAGATGGCTGTATGTGTGCGCCATCAGTTCGTTGCTCTTTTTCGTAGCGGCGTAGAGACTGACGGGGTGGTCTACGCTGTCACTAACCCTGAACGGCATCGACTTGTTCAGTCCATAAACGCTCGAGCTGCTGGCGTAACAGAGATTCTCGACCTCATAGTTGCGGCAGTTTTCCAGAATATTTGCGAAACCCGTCAGGTTGCTCTGCACATATGCCATCGGATTTTCAAGAGAGTACCTAACGCCTGCCTGGGCCGCCAGGTTGCATACGACATCAAACTTCTCGCTTTTAAAAAGCGATTCCATGGCACTGCTGTCAGCAAGGTCGATTCTGTAGAAAGAGTGGTTTTCGAATTTGGAGCTTCCTGCTCTCCTGCCGTATTCGATTTCATCTTCGTCTATACCGAGTTCCCTTAAGCGGCCATACTTCAGTCTTACGTCGTAGTAGTCGTTTATATTGTCTATACCGACTACTTCATACCCTTTTTCAAGAAGTCTCTTTGCGAGAAAAAAGCCGATAAATCCGGCCGTTCCGGTCACCAGTATCTTCATTGTGCTGCTTTGTCGTAAGATTTTTCTTCAACTATTATATAGGTAGATTATATCAAAATAATTTGGGGTAATTGTAGATGGTTGAAGTCAGCGCCCGCAGAAGCGGGCACATTATAAAAAGTTGCTTTACGCCAGAGCGGCTTTCGACTGCTCGACGATTTTTGTAAATGCTGCAGGATTGTTCATCGCCATATCAGCAAGAATCTTGCGATCGAGCTCGATACCGGTTTTTTTCAATCCGTGCATGAATGTGGAGTAGTTCATATCATTCAGACGGCACGCTGCATTGATACGGATAATCCAAAGTTTTCTGAATTCTCGTTTTTTCTGTTTTCTGTCGCGGTAAGCGTATACCAGGCTTCTTTCGACCTGCTCTTTTGCTTTTCTGAAGTGTTTTCTTCTTCCGCTGTAGAAGCCTTTTGCAAGCTTCATAATTTTTTTGTGTCGTCTTCTTCTTACGACACCGGTTTTTACTCTTGGCATATTTTTTTCCTTTCTTTACCTGTCATCTTCAAGATTTGAGGTGCCGGTAATATCCGGACTTGCCCTTTTACTTATGCAAAGGGGAACGCTATATCTATGAAACTAACCGGGATTACTTCATTCCCAGCATTGTTTTGACACGTGCAGAGTCTACATCCGCAATATACTGCGGATTGCGAAGTCTGCGTTTCTGCTTCTGGCTCATTTTGCTCAGAATGTGGCTTCTAAACGCTGAACCGCGTTTGACTTTGCCGCTTTTTTTGACCTTGAAACGCTTTGCAGCGCCGCGTACCGTCTTCATTTTTGGCATGAACTTCCTCCTTTATAAGATAGCACAAGAAAACTTGTGCAAAACGGGGCGTAATTATAGCTAAAAAGATATAAAAAAGGAATAGCCGATCTTCACGCAAGCTGCACTGGCACAGCTAGCGATAAAAATCACTTCTTACCTGTCTGCTTCTCTTTTTTCGGAACGACGTACATATTTATATAACGCCCCTCATGAAAAGGACCCTTTTCAAGTTCGGCAATATCTTCCACCATCGGCCAGACATTCTTGAGTACTTCGACTCCAGCCTCGGGGTTGGCCATCTCCCTGCCGCGAAGAAATACGCGAAACTTCACATGCTTGCCCTGCTCCAGAAACTCTCTGGCGTGTTTGACTTTGTAGTTGATGTCGTTTTGAGCGATTTTTACAGAGAGCTTTATCTCTTTTACCTCTATCTGCTTCTGCTTCTTTTTCGCCTCTTTTTTCTTCTTCTCCTGCTGATACTTGAACTTGCCGTAATCCATGATTTTCGCTACCGGAGGATTCGCCTGCGGTGCAATCAGAACGAGATCGAATCCCTCTTCAGCCGCTTTTTCCAACGCCTCGTCGCGGCTGACCACGCCGTACTGCGTACCGTCATCACCTACAAGGCGAACCTCACGGGCCCTGATATCTTCGTTCATGATTACATCGTTTTTCTTACTCAAATTCTAACCTCACTTGTCTGCTCCTTGATGAGTTTGATAAATTCTTCCGCATCCAGAGTATACTGTTTGCGCTCTCTTCTGTCTCTTACCGCAACCTTGCGGTTCGAAACCTCCTCGTCACCGATAATGGCAATCATCGGTACCCTCTGCTTCTCCGCCGTACGCACACGCTTTGCCAGAGATTCGTTTCTGTCGTATATCTCGCAGTCTATATCGAACTCCGCCAGCTCGCCGGCAAGCTCTTTCGCGTAAGCGGTATGATCTTCGGCGATCGGAACCAAAATAACCTGTGTCGGTGCTATAAATATCGGAAATTCGCCGGCAAAGTGTTCTGTCAGGATCGCGATGAAACGCTCGAAGCTGCCCAGAATCGCGCGGTGAATCATAACCGGGCGCTTACGCTCGTTGTCTTCATCCACATACTCCATCTCGAAGCGCTCGGGAAGATTGAAATCTACCTGTATCGTTCCGCACTGCCATTTCCGCTTAAGTGCATCGGTGATCTTTATATCTATCTTCGGGCCGTAGAAGGCTCCGCCCCCTTCGTCGATGCCGTATTCGAAACCGTTCTCGTCGAGCGCCTCTTTCAGTGCCGCGGTAGCGTTATCCCAAATCTCGTCGTCGCCTATCGCCTTTTCGGGCCTGGTCGAGATCTCCATCTCGTACTCGAAGCCGAAGATCTTCATGACTCTGTCGACGAACTCCAGAACATCGATGACCACCGGCTTTATCTGCTCCGGAGTACAGAATATATGCGCATCATCCTGTGTGAACTCGCGCACCCTCAAGAGCCCGTGCAGCACGCCGCTCTGCTCGTGCCGATGAACTACACCGTACTCGAAGTATTTGAGCGGAAGCTCCCTGTAGCTGTGGATATCCTTCTTGTAGATAAGAATATGGCCTATGCAGTTCATCGGCTTGAGCCCGTACTCCTGGGAGTCGATCTCGGTCAGGTACATATTTTCGCCGTAACATGCGTAGTGGCCGCTTATGCGCCACATATCGGCCTTGAGTATTTCCGGGCCCCTTACGGGCTCATAACCGCGGCGGCGGTGAGCTCTCCACAGAATCTGCTCTATCTTGCTTCTAAGGCGCGCACCTTTGGGCATCCAGAACGGAAGTCCCGCACCCGCTTCCTCGTCGAACATGAAAAGACCGAGCTCGGTTCCGATTTTTCGGTGATCGCGCTTTTTGGCCTCCTCTATCATATGAAGATAATCTTTGAGTGTCTGTTTATCGGCGAAGGCTGTGCCGTATATGCGGGTGAGCATCTCTTTATTCTCGTCTCCGCCGAGATATGCCCCGGCGACACGGGTGAGCTTGAAGTTGCGCAGAAACTTGGTATTAGGCACATGCGGGCCGCGGCAGAGATCTTCGAAATCGCCCTGGCGGTAGATGCAGAGCTTCTCATCTTCGATGCGCTTCATCACCTCCTGCTTCAGATCGTCGTCCGCAAACTTCTCGGCGGCCTCCTCTTTGGGTATGCAGTAGCGCTCTATAGGCTGCTTTTTGCCGGCAAGTTTCTGCATCGTCTTTTCGATCTTTTTCAGATCGCTGTCGCTTATCTTTTCATTTACTCTGAAGTCGTAGTAGAAACCTTCGTCGACGACGGGGCCTACGAAAAACTGTGCATCGGGGTATAACTGTTTGATAGCCTGTGCCATCAGGTGAGCCGTGGAGTGTCGTATCACTTCAAGGGCTTCGGGGGAGTTGTCGAAATATATCGGTTCGCAGTCGTCGCAGCCTCTTTCGGCGGCGGTCTGGGTATCTATAATCTGCCCATCTTCGGATCTATAGGCAATGATCTCTTTTTCTTCCAAGCAATTCCTTCGTTTTGTTAAAAGTCGAAAAGCGAAAAGCACTTTATTTTAAGAGATTAAAAAACCGCCGGTCAATTAGGCAGGGTCCTGCTTTTCGATTTTCGATTTTTTCGTTTTCAGGGAAAAAAGAATGGTGGCCACGACAGGACTTGAACCTGTGACCACTACCATGTCAAGGTAGTGCTCTACCAACTGAGCTACGCGACCATCCGTTGCGGATATATTAGCAGAAAAAATGCTCTTTTTCCATAAAATGGCGTTTTGAGCGGAGATTTTGTGCCGGAATTATACAAAATCTTCATTGATTTTTTCTTAAATCCTTCGCTTTTTTGTGTAGAAAAAAGTGTTCAATCAAAAGCCATGCCACGGCAAAATCTATCATTACATCGGCAAAGTTAAAGACAGCAAAATCGAATCCGCAATGCCAGTGAACATAATCCACCACTCCGGGCTGCAAAAACCGGTCGACTATATTCCCTGCGGCTGCGCCGAAGAGAATCCCCAGCGGAAGAGAGTGCCGCTTCAGATATTTTCCGTGAATTATATACCCCATCAGGGAAGCCAAAAGGGCGATCTGTATCCACTTCAGATAGGGGCCCAGAAATGAAAACATCGAAAAGGCCACACCTTTATTGAATACAAGACTCAGCGAAATACAGCTGCTCTCCCAGTGCCATCCCGCCAGAAATAGCTGCTTTAAGCTCTGATCAACTATATATATGCCCGCGGCAGCGAGCAGAAAAACGGCCCACTCTTTAAGCATTTAGCGCTTTTTTGAAAAACTTCTCCATCTCCGCCATCCACTTTTCTATCTTTTTGGAACTTTTGCCCTCAAGCAGAATGCGCAGTTTGTTTTCGGTACCGCTGTAGCGTATAAGCGAACGCAGACCATCGGCCCTTATCTGCTCCTCTTTCTCTTTCAAACCCTCAATTGACTCGAGCGGCTTTTTTTCGGCAACACGCATATTGAACAACCGGTGCGGGTAGAGCTCAAACGGATTGAGTACTTCGCTCGCCTTTTTACCGCTTCTAAGGATCAGGGCCATCGTCTGAAGGGCCGTGACCAGACCATCACCCGTCTTTGCATATTCGCTGAAGATAACATGTCCACTCTGCTCCCCGCCCAGAACGCAGCCGTTTTTCTGCATCTCCTCCAGGACATATTTGTCCCCTACGTTCGCTCTCACCAATCTTATGCCGTGGGCGGAGAGAAAATCTTCGAATCCCTGGTTACTCATAACCGTCGCTACGATGCAGTCGTTGACCAGTTTCTTTTCACTCTTCAGGTGCATTGCCAAAGCCCCAATAAGCTTGTCGCCGTCAACCAGCTCTCCCCTTTCGTCGACCACTACGAGCCTGTCGGCATCGCCGTCGAAAGCGAAGCCTATATCGGCACGGTACTCCTTGACTTTTTCGCTCAACGTCTCCGGATGTATGGCTCCGCAGTTGTCGTTGATGTTGTATCCGTTGGGACGGTTGTTTATGACGATCACGTCCGCACCGAGCTCTTCGAAAACCGTAGGCGCCACCTTGTAGGCCGCCCCGTTGGCGGTATCGAGCACGACTCGTACGTCGTTTAGCGTCAGATCCGTAGGGAAAGAGTTTTTAAGCTGTACGATATAGCGCCCGATCACATCGTCTATCCGCTTCGACGAGCCTATATCTCTGCCGGTCTTCTGTTCCGATATGAGAAGCTCCGTATTGAAATAGATCTTCTCTATCGCCGCCTCGTCCTTTTCCCCAAGTTTGTTTCCGCGGGCATCGAAAAACTTGATTCCGTTGTCCTCGAACGGGTTGTGGCTGGCACTTATCATGATTCCGGCATCACACCGCATGTTTTCCGTCAAAAAAGCGATCGCGGGCGTTGGCATAGGGCCTATCTGAATAACGTTGTAGCCGACTGCCGTCAGTCCGCTTACAAGGGCGTTCTCTATCATATAACCGC
>CAYZMY010000038.1:0-9974 GCA_964479605.1 uncultured Campylobacterales bacterium
GGCAGAGACTTGCGATAAGACGCTACGAAATCGGAATCATTTTCCAGTTTCACTATCTCTTCAAAGGGATGAGCGGAGCAGAAAATATAGAGATCGCAACACTGCTGAGTGAAACTGAGCCGGATGATTCCCTGCTGGTCAGGCTCGGCATAAAGGATCTGATGCAAAAGCGTGTAACGGAACTCTCCGGAGGGCAGCAGCAGAGGGTATCCATAGCGAGGGTGCTCTCAAAAAACCCGAGGCTCATTTTTGCTGACGAGCCCACAGGAAACCTCGACGACGAGACGGCAAGTGTAGCGATGGATGCAGTTTTCGAACATATCGAAAAGGTGCGCGGAGGACTTTTTCTTGTTACCCACGACGAGAGAATTGCGTACAGCTGCGACACTGTTTACCGGCTTGACCATGCAAGGCTGGAGCCTGTAAGGTGAGCTGGTACAGCTTGCTGCAGCCTGATCATATATATACATTTTTACTTCTATTTGTCCGCCTTTCCACCCTTTTTGTCTTTCTGCCGTTTTTCAATCATATGTCTGTTTCACCTCAGATAAAAGGGGCATTCGCCTTCTATCTGACACTGGTTCTGTTCCCGATTGTGCCGGTCACTCCTGAGCCGGACAGTTACTCAATGCTCTTTGCAGCGATATTTTCGGAAGTTATTATGGGGCTGATTGCGGGAGTGATACTCAGTATCGTATTCGGCATCCTTTCGTATGCGGGAGAGCAGATAGCGTTTGTAATGGGTTTTTCCCTTGCCAGCGTCATAGACCCGCAGAGTCAGATACAGTCACCTCTTGTGAGTCAGTTTCTGCTTCTTTTGGCAATGATAATTCTTCTCGCATTCAACGGCCACCATATGATTTTGATCTGGATGGTGGATGCTATCAAAGCGGCGCCGCTCGGAGGATTTGTACTAAGCCATGAGATATTCGACTACGTAATCAATGCAATGGCCAATCTTTTTATTATGGGCTTTTCGCTGGCTTTTCCTATAATTGCGCTCTCGCTTCTTTCCGATATCATATTCGGCATGCTGATGAAGACTATGCCTCAGTTCAACCTTCTTGTGGTGGGTTTCCCTATAAAGATAGCTCTCTCCATGGCTGTCTGGATTGCTGTAATGGGCTCTATGATGCTCATTTTCAAAAACGAGTTTCTTGCGGCAATGAGAGTTTTGATGCAGTGGCTTCAGTAGAGAACGGCTTTTGAGAGCATCTTTTCAAAGGTGCGTTCGATTTTTGCCGCTTTTGCATAGTCTTGGGTAAATGCGATTATCTCTCGGTTCAAGCCGAAAGCGGAGTAGGTCCAGTTTGCGGAACCGAAAATCAGATACCTGTTGTCTATAACCATAAGTTTCATATGCATAAGACCTTTTCTTCTTCCCTCCCTGCGCGCTTTTCCGCTGAGAAGATATGTACGGATATTGCGAAACTTCGACAGATAGCCTATCTGGCTTCTCCTGTTGTGAATATTCGATTCACGGTCGAATATGACTCTTATTTTAACACCGCGTCGGGCGGCATTTGCGAGCCTTTTGGCAATGGTTTTGTGGGTAAAGCTGTATATGGCGGCGTCTATTTTGTATTTTGCGCTGTCTATGCGGTGAAGAAGCTGTTTGAGTGCCGGTTTGGACTCATCGGGAAGCGTGTAGATTTTAAGTTTGGCATCGCCTGCAAGAAGTGTAGCTGCAAGAAGAAAAAAGAGAATAAAAACTCTGTGCGGATGCATAAAGCACTCCTAAAGCAAAAATAAATGATCTTGATTATACAATAAAACATTCAGCCGGTCCGCATTCGGGAACCCGGCCTAAACATACACACCTACAAAAGGCTTAAGAATGCGCATGCTCCTGATAAACCAAAATCCAGTCGTTTCGAAACTTGCCGGACTCAGTGCCAAGAAGTCAGGATTTGAGGTTATAGAAACGCCGTTTTCCGAAGAGATTGAGGAGGGCCCTTATGACATTCTGTTTATCGACGACGCGAAGCTGGACGAAACCGATATTGATGATGTCAAGAGAAGAAGCGATGCGAAGCGAACCTGTCTGATATATTCCGATGATGAGAGCAGGCCGGAGGGGTTTGACTACTATCTCAAGAAGCCCTTTCTCCCGACAGAGATGGTCGATCTTCTTTCCGAAATAAAAGATGATATGCTCCTTCCGGAGATGGAGGAGAGTGCCGAAGAGCAGCCGCAGGAGTCGGCGGAAGAGCCGCAGGAAGAAAAGATGACCGAAGAGCTTGAAGAGCCTTCGGCTGAAGAGGAGGCTCCGGAGATTCCGTCGCATGAAGAGGCTGTAGCCGCTGAAGAAGAGAAGATAGAGCCGGAAGAAGAGGATTTCGACACACTGCTTGAGCAGCTTGAAGAGCAGGAACCGGAGAGTCCGGTACAGAATGAAGAGGGTGTTGCAGAAGAGGAGCCTGAAACAGAAGAGGCTGTGGAAGCGCTTTCGGCGGAGGAACCGGAGATTCAACAGAGTGAAGAGATAGATTTTGACGCTCTGATGGAAGAGGTTCAGGAGATGGAGGCCGAAGAGGAGCAGGGAGTAGAGGCTCTTCCCGAAACATCTGAGGATGAAGATATCGAAGCACTTCTTGAGGGTATCGATCTGCCGCAGACGGAGGAGGAAATCGTTTCCGCCGAGAGCGATATGCCGGATATAGAGGGTCTGGAAGGGCTTGACGAACTTAAAGATATCGAAGGCTTTGAGGAGCTTGCGGAGGCCGAAGGGGGAGTGCTGGATGAGGAGCAGGTAAATGCCGTGAAAGAGCTTCTCGAGGAGACTGCCGAGGGTGAGGAGCAAGGTGCTGCGCCGACTGAAGGCAACGAAGAGGAGATTGAAGAGCTCCTTGTGGAGGAGTTGACGGAAGAGGAGGTGGTTTTGCCTGAGAGTGAGGCGGCTGAAGAGGAAGAAAGCTTTTTGGAAACAGTAGAGAGTGAGGAGGAGGCCGAGGAGCTTCCGGCTGCCGAAGAGCCGGTTTCGGAAACGGAGAGCGAAGATGAACTCGATCTTATAAGCGAAGATGAGCTTGCGGCGGCACTTGCAGGGACAGGTGCGGCAGTCTCGGCCGGGCAAACAGAACAAAAAAGCGCGGGTGAAGCTTCCGAAGGGACGGAGCTTCTTGCCAAACTGGCAGGTACCGATCCGGAAGCTTTGAGAAAGCTGCTGGCCGGAGCGCAGATTACGATAAACATCACTTTCCCGAAAGAGGTGTAGAGAGTGCACAGATTTGGAGCCATACTTATCGTTTCCGGTCCGAGCGGTGCCGGAAAGAGTTCGCTTATCAAGGCGGCAAAAGAGCAGATAGGAGACTTCTACTTCTCCATATCCACAACTACGCGAAAGCCCAGAGAGGGTGAAAAAGATGGAGTCGATTACTTCTTTACGGATCAGGAGAGTTTCGAAGCCGATATAAAGGCCGGCGAGTTTCTGGAGTATGCACAGGTGCACGGTAACTATTACGGCACCTCATTGAAACCTGTACGCAAGGCTTTGGAAGAGGGAAAACTGGTGATTTTCGACATCGATGTTCAGGGTCATGCGATCGCCAGAGAGAGGATGGGGGATCTCATCACATCCGCTTTTGTGACCACACCTACTCTCGGAGAGCTTGAACGCCGTCTTAAAAGCAGGGGGACTGACGGGGATGATATTATTAAAAAGCGTATACAAAACGCTTTGGTGGAGATCGAGTATATCAGTGCATACGATTTTCTGATTGTAAATGACGATTTCGAAAAGGCTCTCGATTCGTTCATAGCCGTAGCAAAAGCCGCAAGACTCAAAAAGGGGCGCAAACAGGCGCTCGCATTTATAAACCACTGGCGGGGAGCATAAACTGACCGGCCTTGTGAGTACTGAATACTCATAAGGCATGCAACAGCCAACGAGGGATATAATATCGCTTAAAACATGTAAGGAGACAGCATGGGTATGCCATCAATGCCGGAACTACTGATTATCCTGGCGATCGTAGTACTGCTTTTCGGAGCGAAAAAGATTCCGGAACTAGCCAAGGGTATGGGAAGCGGAATACGCAACTTCAAAAAAGCGATGAATGAGGAAGATGAAGAGGAGAAGAAAGCCTCTGTCGAGAAAAAAAGCGAAAAACAGGTAGAGCAGAAGGCTGAAAAAAGCGAAAGTGCCAAGCCTGAAGAGAAAAAAGAGGCGTAGGGTTTTTTTTGAGACACAGAGTTTACAAGATTCTTCAAGAACATATTGAACACTCCATAGTCCTTGAAAAGCCCAAGGATAAAAGTTTCGGCCACTACGCGACTCCAATCGCATTCTCTTTGGCCAAAGTCCTGCGCCGCAATCCTATGCAGATCGCAGAAGAGCTTGTGGAAAAACTTCGGCAGGAGGAGATGTTCGAAAAGGTAGATGCTCTTAAAGGGTATGTGAATATAAAGCTGAGCCGGAATTTTCTGAACGATTATGCGGTCTGGGCCCTTAAAAACGAAGATGAATTTGGAAAGGGCGACTTCAGCGAGAGCATACTGCTCGAATTTGTGAGTGCAAACCCTACCGGTCCGCTTCACATAGGTCATGCACGAGGTGCCGTTTGGGGAGATGTGCTTGCACGCATAGGCAGACGCCTCGGGTACAGGATAGAGCGCGAATACTACGTAAACGATGCAGGCAACCAGATATATCTGCTGGGTCTTTCGGTATATCTTGCCGCAAGAGAGTCTGTACTGAACCTCGAAGTCGAGTGGCCTCAGGAGTACTACAGGGGCGAGTATATAGCGGACCTTGCCGCAAAAGCGGTGGATGCTCTTGGAGCGGAGAAGTTCATGGATGAAGCTTTCATTCCGGAGATCTCCGATTGGGCCAAAGACCGTATGCTGGAACTTATAAACGAAAATCTGCATGAAGTCGGCATATATTTCGACCACTATGTAAGCGAAAAAGCACTCTATGAAAAGTGGGATGAAGTATTTACGCGTCTTGCGGATGCCGGAGCCGTATATGAAAAAGATGGGAAGTGGTGGCTCAGATCGACCGAACACGGCGACGAGAAAGACAGGGTGGTAGTTCGTGAAGACGGCCGGCCTACATATCTTGCCGGCGACATAGTCTACCACTACCTCAAGTTTGAGCGCGGGTATGACCGCTACATAAATATCTGGGGTGCGGACCACCACGGATATATCGCCCGTGTAAAAGCGGCGATCGCCTTTTTCGGCCACGATCCCCAGAAGCTGGAGATAATACTCTCACAGATGGTCTCTCTTCTTAAAGGGGGAGAGCCTTACAAGATGTCAAAGCGTGCAGGGAATTTTATATTGATGCATGACATTGTGGAAGAGATCGGTTCGGATGCCCTTAGATTCATATTTTTGACAAAAAAGAGCGATACACATCTGGAGTTTGATGTGGAAGATCTGAAAAAAGAGGACAACTCGAACCCGATCTACTATATAAATTATGCCCATGCACGAGTGTTTTCTCTCTTTGAAAAGGCCGGGAAGAGTCAAGAATCGGTGTTTGATGTATCTATAGAAGGTCTCGGTGAAGACGCTTACGACATGCTCTTTACCGCACTGCTTCTTCCTGAAGTTCTTGAAGATGCTTTTGAGAGCAGACAGTTGCAGAAAGTGACCGAATATCTGAAGCATCTTGCCGGTATGTATCATAAGTTCTACTACGATAACAGGGTTATCGGCACTCCGGACGAAGAGGCCCTGCTGAAACTTTCAGCTATGGTGGCGCTCTCTCTTAGAGTCGGGCTCAAGATGCTGGGAATCGAAGCGGTAAAAAAGATGTAGAGTTTTTTGCCGTCCGCACTGGCAGTTTTAAAAAAACCGTCCACTATTCACGATTGGAACACGGTTTGCTTATATCATATGCAAGAGTTCCGGGCAGATAGCTTGCAGACTGTTCCGGTCAGCCCGGAACTCAATGATCGGTTTTTACCGTTCAGTGCATATTCTGCATTAGCCGGTCAGTGTGCAGACTCTCTTTTATCAAGTGACTCCAGAAACTCTTCCAGATTGTATTTTGCACGGTATGAGGGTACCATGAGGTGAATCATTATGTCGCCCAGGTCTACGATAGTCCACTGCTCGCCCTCTTCGACGGCGACAAACTTCTCTCCGGCAGGCTTCAACATATCTTTCAGATACCCCAAAAGCGCCAGTGTGTGTTTGTCTCCAAGTGTTGTTGCAATTATGACGTATCTTGTCAGGTACTCTTTGTCGCTGAGGTCGAATACCTGTATATCTTCCGCTTTTTTCTGATCGAGAAGATCTATTATTCTGTCGATTCTCTGTTGTGTTTCCAGATTCAATTACTCTCCTGTTTTTGGTCTGTTCCGGCGTAGTATCGGACAACCTCTTCTCTTATAACTTCCGGAATCCACTTCGGGTCGATTTTTTCACGAAGAGCGGTGGAGCTTATGGGCATATCTATGTCAAGGCGTATGAACCTGTCCGGCACGGGTGTATCCGAGCGTGTAGCCACCACCCACCTGACCATTTTGTCCAAATCCCTGAAACGGTACCACTTACTGAGCGTTTTGAGGTTGTCCGCACCGATTATGAGGTAAATTGTATCAAAAAACTGTTTGAAATGGGTGACTGTGTCATAAGTGTACGATTTCCCGCCTCTTTTTATCTCGTAATCGCTTACTTCGATTCTGGGATCAAAGGCACTGATCGCCCTGAGCCATTTGATGCGAAGATCCGCCGGAGCGGAGTGGCCCTTTTTGAAAGGGCTTATATATGCGGGCACGACAATCAGCTTCTCTATCTCAAGTGTTTCCAGCGCTTTTTTCATTATCGCCACATGTCCCAGGTGCGGCGGGTCGAAGCTTCCGCCGAATATCGCAATCCGTCTCTTTTTCATTTAATAATTATTATACACTTAATTCGATAAAATCAAGCCAATATTTTTGCAGCAAGGAAACCGCATTGGCTATAAAGATTGCAATCAACGGATATGGACGGATCGGACGAAGTGTAGCCCGTATCGTATCCAAACTGGATGATGTCGAACTGGTTGCGATTAACGACCTGGCCGATCCGCAGACTCTGGAGTACCTGACTCGTTTCGATTCTGTACACGGACCTATAGATGAAGAGATCTTTTTGGAAAGTGATATACTGACAATCGGTAAACAGCACATAAAGATTTCCAGTAAACCGGATCCGTCCGATCTGAGATTCGCCGATGAAGGCGCGGATGTCGTGCTCGAGTGCAGCGGCCGTTTTCTCCGTACGGAGCAGGTGGAGGCGCATATCAGACACGGTGTGAAGCGTGTCATCATATCTGCTCCGGCGGAGGATGATACGCCTACATATGTATTTGGCGTCAATGCATCGGAGTACAGGGGAGAGCAGATAATTTCCAATGCAAGCTGCACTACAAACTGCCTCGGTCCGATAGCACGTGTTATAGACCAAACCTATGGGATAAGAAGCGGTCTAATGACCACGATACACGCCTATACAGGCGGCCAGAGCCTTATGGATGCGGCATCTTCCAAAGAGATGCGCCGATGCAGGGCCGCAGCCGTCAACCTGGTACCTACCGGTACGCATGCCGCAGAAGCTATCTACAAGGTTCTGCCATCTTTGAAAGGGAAGCTGCACGGCCAGAGTGTACGGGTTCCTACTCCCGATGTATCGCTTATGGATCTGAACCTGGTTCTGGAGAGAGAGACAAGCGCGGAAGAGGTTAATTTCCTGTTTTTGGAGCATTCCAGGGGGGAGTTGAGCGGAATTTTGGGTATTGACAGCCGCTTCGGCGTTAGCCAGGATTTCTGCGGGGATACAAGAAGTGCCATAGTCGCGGAAGATCTTACCCAGGTGGTGGGCGGCAATATGCTCAAGGTTATGGCATGGTACGATAATGAGTGGGGCTACGCCAACAGGCTCGTCGAGATGGCTCAACATATAATGAAATAAATACAGCAGAAAGGATATCTATGAAGCTTCTGACCATAAAAAATATGGAGCTTGCCGGAGAGAAAGTCTTTATACGTTGCGATTTTAACGTACCGCAGGATGAGTTCGGCAATATAACGGACGACAGGCGCATACGAGCCGCGATGCAGACTATACGCTACTGTCTCGACCATGAGTGTGCGATAATACTTGCAAGCCATATGGGGCGTCCCAAAGGAAAGTTCGATGAGAAATATTCGCTTAAAGCGGTTGCGAAGAGACTCCAGTCACTGCTGCACCATGAGGTTACGCTTGCAAAAGATGTCGTAGGGCCTGATGCGACGGCAAAAGCGAAAGCACTTAAGCAGGGAGAGGTGCTCCTTCTTGAAAATGTAAGATTTGAGCCGGGTGAGACAAAAAACGATCCGGCACTGGCCAAAAAGATGGCTTCAATGGCCAAATTCTACATAAACGACGCTTTCGGAGTCAGCCACAGGGCGCACGCTTCTGTTGAGGCTATTACGCACTTTTTCGACAACAGCCACAAAGGTGCCGGTTTTCTGCTTCAAAAAGAGATCAAGTATTTCCATAAACTGCTCAAAAAGCCTACAAGGCCTTTCATGGCGATAGTCGGAGGGAGCAAAGTTTCCGGCAAGCTCGAAGCACTGGTCAACCTTCTTCCCAAAGTGGACAAGATGGTTATAGGCGGGGCTATGGCTTTTACATTCTGGAAAGCCCGCGGCTATGAGATAGGCAAATCGCTTGTAGAAGACGATCTGCTGGATGAGGCGCGCCATATAATGGATGAAGCGAAAAGGCTCGGAGTCAAATTCTATCTTCCCGTCGATTTTGTGGTGGCGCCGGAGTTTAAGGAGGATGCCCAGGTTAAGTATGTGACTTTCCAGGAGATCCCGTCTGACTGGATAGGGCTGGATATCGGTCTCTCATCCACCCGTCTTTTCAGGGAGGCGCTCAGCGATGTGCAGACGATTCTATGGAACGGTCCCATGGGGGTGTACGAGATGGACAAGTTCGCCAGGGGTAGTTTCAAGCTGGCCAACTATGTCGCCGAATCGTATGCGACGAAGATCATAGGCGGGGGCGACACGGCCGATCTTGTCCAGCGTGTAGGTGTTGATGACGAGATGACATTCATATCTACAGGGGGTGGAGCGAGCCTTGAGCTTCTGGAGGGCAAAACTCTTCCCGGTATAGCCGCGCTGGAGGTTGTTGGAGGAGATGATGAGCAGTAAAATCATTGCGTCAAATTTCAAAACCAACCATACACGCCGCTCCACTGCGGAGTATGTCGCCTCGCTCGATCTGTTTATGGCAGAAAAAGGGATAGAGACACCGGTATATATCTTTCCTCCCGCTACCGCGCTCGACAGCTTTGAAACCAAAAGCGGCATACATTTTGGAGCCCAGAATGCCTATCCTACCGTAAAAGGCTCTTTTACCGGAGAGATAGGTCTGGAGCAGCTTGGAGAGTTCGGTATAGATACTGTACTGATCGGCCACAGCGAACGGCGTCATATTCTCGGAGAGAGCCAGGAGTTCATAGCGAAAAAGTTCGCCTGGTTCAAAGAGCAGGGTTTTACCATATTCTACTGTATAGGTGAACCGCTGGAAGTACGTGAGGCCGGAGACGAGGCGGTACGACGCTATCTTGTTGAACAGTGCGAGGGAATAGATACCTCTTATGATAATCTGATAATGGCATATGAGCCGGTTTGGGCGATCGGTACAGGGAAAACGGCGACGCCGGATCTGATAGGCCAGACACATACGGTTATCAAGGCTTTCAGCGAACGCCCGCTTCTTTACGGAGGAAGCGTAAAACCCTCCAACATAGCCGAAATATTGGCCGTACCGGGGTGTGACGGAGCGTTGATAGGAACGGCTAGCTGGGATATCTCGAGCATGCGGAGCATGCTGGAAATAGTGAATAATGAAAAGTGAAAAACGAAAAGTGGCGGAAAGGTCGCTTTGCTCCTTTTTTATCTTAGAAGGAGGATATTGAGTGGCGGAAAGGCCTTTGCGCGACTACTCGTTCTTATTTGCCGTTCGTATCGTGAAGCTGGCTA
>CAYZMY010000039.1:0-9741 GCA_964479605.1 uncultured Campylobacterales bacterium
CCATGAGTCCGCGCTGGTTGGAGGTTTTTATCTGCATCGTGGCGTAGCTTTTGGAGTGTTCACAGTTTATTGTGATCTCTTTCGGCAGAATCTTAGGTTTTGTCAGCTTTATACTCTTGCTCATATCGAACGAGTCGTGAACTATCTCTTCCACCGTCGGGATCTCATCTTTGCCCACGGTATCGTTGAACTCGAGGACGAAATATTTGACACCGTCGAAAAGCTTGAATATCTCCATGCCGACCAGCTCGAGGTGGCTCAGCTTTCCGAGCAGGTAGCCGAGATTTACCGGCACTTTCCTGAAAATCTCAATCTTTAGCGCATGCTTCGACTCTATTTTCATCGAATAATCATCCACATCGCGTGCCTGTATCGCGATATCGACTATCTCTTTTGCGGTATGTTTTATGAAAAAGAGATTCGATTCGATCGATAGAATCTTTTTCTGCAGAGACCTTGGAAGCTCCTTGAACCCCTCTATCTTTTTCAAAGCCTGTTCGCGTCTGAGCCTCTTTGCGGTCTCGTCGATGATATATGGCTTCTCCAATATTTCGGAGGCGGCGAAGTAGAGGGTTTTTAGCATTCTGTCGGTAAATGCGTTGTAGACACCTTCGCCTACGGCCCTTACATCGCAGTAGGTCAGAATAAATAGCATATCCAGAAGTCTCTGCCTGTTTAGAGGGGCCGCGAATCTCGATACTGTCGACTCGTCGTAGATATCCTCGTTGTGTATCGTTTTGGTCATTCTGGTGTGGTACCTGATGAGCAGAACACCCTCCTTCACAAGCTCCTCGGAAAAGCCGAGTTTCTTGGCGTAGACTTTGAACAGGTCCGCACCAACCTCATGGTGGTCGCGTATGCGCCCTTTGCCCGCATCGTGCAGCAGCGCGACCAGTTTGAGCATCGCTTTGGTATCGCGGTCGAGCTTTTCGAAAAGAGGTTTGAGTATCTCATGAGAGAGCATATCCATCTGTTCGAGCGTCTTTATGGAGTGTATATCGACAGGGTAGTGGTGGTAGCCGTCGAACTGCGGCAGGTACATCACACGTTTCATCGGAGGGATCGTCTGCGCCAGTTTGCCGCTTTTGTAGAGAGCGGCTACGACTCCTGCACTATATGGAAGGTAGAAGATCTGGCGGATTGCCGCTATGAGCTGCTTCCCTTTTGTCTTCGGAATTTCGGTAAGGTCTATCAGGTGGCAAAACGATGCGTCGGCGACAAGGGGGTACTTTTGTCCCTCTTTGAGCATTAGTTTCAGGTAGTGAAGAAAGGTTTTAGGCTTCATCTCCCTGCGGGCGTAGAGGGTATCCTGGCACCTGAAGATTCCGCTTTCGATAAATTCGCTTCTGAGAATCGGCAGATTGTCGCCTCTATAGAGGTAGGGCTTCGCAAGCAGCCCCGTCCAGTAGGAGCTCTTCTTTCTTATCGTGTCGAGTGAGTGAAATGTTCTGGTTACGAGCTCTCTTTGGGCTTTTTGAGGGTTAGGGGTGTCTATTCCAAGAAGCGTCGAGACTCCCGGTACGTGTTCGAGACGCAGAGTGTCCTCCTTCTTGCCCGCACTAAGATGGAGTGCGGCCCGTACCCGGAAAATGAACTCTAGTGCCGTCCTGTATTCTGCGTAGTCGGTCTCGTCTATGACGCTTCCTACAAGCTCTTTTAATCTAAATACACCGTGGCGCACCGCTGCTATCCAGAATACGAGGTTGGCATCCCTCATCCCGCCGATCCCCTCTTTTATGTTGGGCTCCATCGATATCGGAAACTTCTCGTGTCTGCTCTGCGATTCGGCCAGCTTGGCCAAAACGTAGCTCTTCGGGTCGTCAAGACGTATATAACGAAGCTGGCGCTGCGTCTGCATCCAGATGAAGTTTGAGCCTATTATAAACCTCGACTCGATAAGTGCGGTCTTTATCGTAATGTCGGTTCTTGCAACATCCGGCAGTTCCGAGACTTCGTGAACCCTGTGGCCCAGCTGGAACCCGGCATCCCAGGCGATATAGAGAATCTTCTCTATTATCTCTTTTACGTTGTAGCCCGGCGTCTCTTTGTATACGATCATAAGATCGATATCGCTGTGTACGCACAGCTGCTCCCTTCCGTAGCTTCCCAGCGCCACCAGAGCGATGGGTACGGAGTTTCTCATGGGCTGGAACTCCCGGAACATTTTGCGCAGCACAACCTTGTATATTATAGAGAGGAAGCTGTCTATTTTGCGGGTGTGGTGGACCAAAAAGGCCTTTCCCTGCGTCTCCTTGAATATCTCTTCGAGATTTTGAAGATACTCTCCGACAGCCTGCTTGAGCAGCTTCGATATCTGAAAATCGGGCGCCTCTTTATCGAGTAGAGACTCTATTTCCGCATTGAGATCCATCGACGTTATAACCTTTCTCTTTTTGGGTATAATAGCGAAAATTTTCACCCGGGGTTGATGAATGGATGTAGCCGAAAAAGTGCGCAGCGGTCAGAGAATAGGTATGAAAGAGGCGCTTGAGCTCTACGAACTCGATCTTTTTACACTGGCACAGCTGGCGGACGAGAAGCGCAAAAAGATGCATGGAAAGAAGACCTACTTCAATATAAACCGCCACATCAACCCCACCAACATATGTAAAGATATCTGTAAATTCTGCGCCTACAGTGCAAGCAGAAAGAATCCCAACCCATATACGATGCCCATAGAAGAGATTGTTCAGATCGCGAAAAATTCGTGGGAGAGAGGTGCGAAAGAGGTTCACATCGTCTCCGCTCACAACCCTGAAGCCGGGCTCGAGTGGTACCTTGGGATGTTCAGGGCCATCAAGAAGGAGCTTCCGCAGATTCATATAAAGGCTCTCACGGCCGCCGAAATAAATTTTCTGTCCGAAGAGTACGGTCTGAGTCACGACGAGATAATCGACAGGATGGTCGAAAACGGTGTCGATTCGATGCCCGGTGGAGGTGCGGAGATCTTCGATGAAGAGGTGCGAAGCTACATCTGCAAAGGAAAAGTGGACAGCAGCGGATGGCTCGATATACACAGGAAGTGGCACCAAAGAGGCAAAAAGTCGAACGCTACGATGCTTTTCGGCCATATTGAGAGTCGTGCGCACAGAATCGACCATATGCTGAGGCTCCGGGATCTGCAGGATGAGACAGGCGGATTCAACTGCTTCATACCTCTTGTATATCAGAGAGAGAACAACTATCTGAAGGTGACAGATTTTCCTACCGGCCAGGAGATTCTCAAGACCATGGCGGTAAGCCGAATAGTTCTGGACAACATTCCCCACATCAAAGCCTACTGGGTAACCGCTACGATAAACCTGGCACTGATCGCCCAGGAGTATGGAGCGAACGATTTGGACGGTACTATCGAGAAGGAGTCGATACAGGCGGCTGCGGGTGCGGGCAGTTCGCACGGAATGGCGCTCGAGGAGTTTGTCCACCTGATAAAAGACAGCGGCTTCACTCCGGTAGAGCGCGACAGTCTCTATAATGAACTGAAAGTGTGGTGATGAGGCATATAGAGTACGACTTCGACACATTCGCGAAAGATCTCTACAGACTGGCCGATTCGATAGACGAGAAGTTCGATGCCATAGTTGCCGTAGCCAGAGGGGGAATGACTATGGCGCACATGCTCGGGGAGTATTGGAATATCCGCAAAGTATTTGTCGTAAATGCGATAGGCTACGAAGATACCAGAAAGCTTCCAGAGACGAGAGTCTTCAACATACCGGATCTGAGCGGGTGCGGCAAGATACTGGTAGTGGATGACATAGCCGATACAGGAGAGACGCTCGAAGCCGTCATGAAGAGACTCAAAGAGGAGTACCCCGACAAGAGTTTCAAGACGGCAACCCTCTTTTTCAAGCCGGAAGCGAAGTTTCAGCCCGACTACACCCTGAAAAGGGCCGAAGGGTGGATAGACTTTTTCTGGAATGAAGAGTTGAAACGTTATAATAGCTCCAAGCAATAGCCAAAGGCGATAATTTATGGTTTTGATGATAGACAACTACGACAGCTTCACGTACAACATAGTCCAGTACTGCCTTGAACTGGGAGCCGACCTGAAAGTCATAAGAAACGACGAGATGAGTCTGGAGGAGATCCGTTCTTTGAATCCCGAAAAGATAATCATCTCCCCTGGCCCAGCCACACCCAACGAAGCGGGAGTGAGTCTTGGAGTAGTCGAAACCTTCCATAAAGATACTCCGATTTTCGGAATTTGCCTCGGGCACCAGACCATAGCACAGGCCTTCGGCGCCAGGATAGTTCGAGCGAGAAAGCTTATGCACGGTAAAACGTCGACTATGGAGGTCCATATAGAGTCGCCTATTTTCAAATTTATGCCGGACACCTTTACCGCTACCCGCTACCATTCGCTTGTAGTGGAGAAGGAGTCGCTTCCCGAAGATGTAGTGGCTACGGCATACAGCCATGACGACCATGAGATTATGGCCTTGCATATACCGGAATATCCGGTATATGGAGTGCAGTTTCACCCGGAGTCCATAATGAGCGAGCACGGCCACCTGATGCTCGACAACTTTCTAAAACTTTGAGTATGATCAGGATCAGGGCCGCAGTAACACTGATTCTGACTCTTCATATACTTGTGCTGCTATGGGTAGCATGGGGGCTCCCCATAGGACCGGCTGAAGCGAAAACCTTTTTTATCGGCAGCGAGCCTGTGGCGTATATGATGCACTTAGGTAAGACGCTTTTTCCGGATAACGGTTTTTTGGATATCAGACTGCCGTTTCTGTTTATTCATCTGATCAACCTCTATCTTTTCTACAGGCTATCTATTATTCTGCTCAAAGATGAGATCCCGGTTATTATCTCGGTTCTTATCTATCTCTTTCTACCCGGAATAGTCAGCTCCGCCGTTTTGGCCTCATCTACCGGTATCATTCTGGCCTTTTATCAGCTCTTTCTTATATTATGGCTGAAAAAGAGGCGCATAATCGCAATGGCGCTGCTTCCGATATTTCTGTTTATAGACAGAAGCTGCGTAGTTCTATATTTTGCGCTGGTTCTATATGCTCTATTTCGCAGGGAGAAGGATTTTTTGGCATGGAGCTCTCTGCTTTTCGCTTTTGCACTCTGGAAGTACGGCTTCAGCGTACAGGGCAAACCGAAAAACTACTTTGCGGACACGATAGGCCTCTATGCGGCCATATTCTCCCCGTTCCTGTTTCTCTACTTCTTCTATGCCATGTACAGAATACTTCTAAAGGGTGAGAAAAGTATCATCTGGTATGTAAGTTTCAGTGTCATGCTGATCTCTCTTCTCTTTTCCATCCGCCAAAGAGTCCCGATTCAGGATTTCGCCCCGTATGTGGTTGTGGCGGTTCCGCTTATGGTCAGGCTCTTCTTTCAGACATACAGAGTACGCCTCCCGCAGTTTCGAAGGCGCTATCTCTACCTTGCAACAGCGGTGCTGGGCATACTCGCGCTAAATACACTGGTTCTGCTATTTCACAAGCCCTTCTTCCTTCTTATGAAAGAGCCTGATAAACACTTCGCCGCACCGTTTTACTTTCCATACTGGTGTGCAAAAGCTCTAAAGCAGGCCGGAATACAAAGTATAAACAGCGGCAGCGGTGATCTGGCCTATCAGCTGAGGTACTACGGAATCACTTCCAATGATAAATATATTCTTAAAGAAAAACCATGCAATGAGTGCAAAAAAGTTTCGATTCGATACAGAAACAGGGAGCTTAAAAGCTGTTATGTTTCGAAAATAAACAGTTCTGAAAATTGAGAGAGAATAATTTTACAAATAAGTATCTGTTTGCAAAAATAATGGTAGACTTGTCCAATAAAAATCATAAGGAGTTATGATGGCTCAAAGAGCGATACGTGAGTATGACGGCAAAGCCATTTTCGCCAAGCACTGGAATGACTATTTCAGCGGCTTTCACTACAGTTTCAAGTCGGTTCTTGTAACCAGCGCGGACGAGCTTCGCGAAAAAGCCAAAGAGCACGGTTTTGAGTGGCTAAATCAGGAGCCTCTGGTTGCGAAACCAGATATGCTTTTCGGTAAAAGGGGAAAAAATGACCTGGTTCTTTTCAAAGTAGAGAAACCGGGTGACGTTACACTTGAAGACGCAGCAAAGTGGATCGAAGAGAAGCAGAGCCATGATGTTACACTTCTTACCGGCCAAAAGGGGATGCTTACGCATTTCATCGTTGAGCCTTTCACTCCGCATACACAGGAACAGGAGTACTATATCTCCGCTACGGTTGTCGATGACGACGATGTACTCTATATGTCTGCCGAAGGCGGTATGGAAGTAGAAGAGGGGTGGGAAGAGAAGGTTAACGAGGTAAGAATTCCGATTAACATGAGTGATGACGAGATGGAAAGAGCCGTCAGAGCAAATGTGCCTGAAGGAATTCCTGCTGAAGCGAAAGAGAGATTCGGATCTTTCGCTATCCAATTCTTCAAGTTTTACCGCGACCTTAATTTTGCCTATCTTGAGATAAACCCGATAGTGATGATCGGAAACGACATGCACATCCTGGACCTTGTCGCAAGGCTTGATGACACAGCTGGATTCATGATGAAAGATAAATGGGGTGATATCGAGTTTCCGACACCGTTCGGTATGGAAGATATGTCTCCAGAGGAGAAGGCGATAGCCGAAGCCGATGCTAAATCGGGAGCTTCGCTCAAGCTCACTATCCTCAATCCGGAAGGTCGCATCTGGACAATGGTCGCAGGCGGCGGCGCTTCAGTCGTTTATGCGGACACAATCGCAGATCTTGCAGGCGTAAAAGATCTTGCAAACTACGGCGAATACTCCGGCGGACCGACAGAGAGCGAAACTCAGTTTTATGCCGAGACGATATTCGACCTGATGACCAGATATGAGGATCCGCGCGGAAAGATCCTTATTATCGGAGGTGCGATAGCAAACTTTACCGATGTCGCCAAAACATTTACAGGCATCATCAAAGCGCTTAACAAATATGCCGACAAGCTCAAAGAGCACAAAACCAAGATATATGTTCGACGCGGCGGACCGAACTATGAAAAAGGTCTGAAGGATATAAAAGAGGCGGCCGAGAAACTGGGCCTCTATATGGAAGTGTACGGACCGGACACTCACGTAACCGACATCGTGCGCATGGCACTTGAGAAATAAGGGAGTATGACGATGAGCAGCAGACTTTTTACAAAAGATACACAGGCTATATTCTGGAACAACAACAAGAGCGCGATCCAGCGTATGCTTGACTACGACTACGTAATCGGGCGTGAAAAACCTTCGGTAGCGGCGATAGTGGCTCCGACAAGTTCCAACAAATTCGAGAAGTTCTTCTACGGACCGGACGAAAT
The DNA here is from genome assembly GCA_964479605.1 of uncultured Campylobacterales bacterium. Taxonomy (GTDB): domain Bacteria; phylum Campylobacterota; class Campylobacteria; order Campylobacterales; family Hydrogenimonadaceae; genus Hydrogenimonas. The sequence continues at coordinate 7,331 of CAYZMY010000039.1, forward strand.
AATGGTTCCTCTCTACCGTAATACCGCTGATGCCGTGAGTGAGCATAAAAATGCGGATGTTCTACTGAACTTCGCATCGTTCCGTACAGCATATGATGTATCTATGGAAGCGATTAATATGGGAGACCAGTTCAGGAGCATTATGGTAACGGCAGAGGGGATTCCGGAAAGGCTTGCCCGTAAAATGAACCAGGCCGCCAAAGACAACGGTATCCTGATCATCGGACCGGCAACTGTCGGAGCCATAACTCCGGGAGCCTTCAAAATAGCCAACATTGGCGGTACTATCGAAAATATCATCAACTCCAAGCTCCACAGAGCTGGAAGTGCAGGACTCGTAACACGCTCCGGAGGTCTCTTCAACGAGCTCTGTAATATCATCTCTCTCAATGCCGACGGTGTTGCGGAAGGTGTTGCGATCGGTGGTGACAGATTCGTCGGATCGGTATTTATCGATCACCTTCTGAGAATGGAAGAAAACCCTGATGTCAAATATATGATTCTTCTCGGCGAAGTAGGCGGAACAGAAGAGTATAAAGTGATTGAAGCCGTCAAGTCAGGCAAGATCAAAAAGCCGATTATTGCATGGTGTATCGGAACGATAGCCAAACACTTCAGCAGCGGAGTACAGTTCGGACATGCAGGCGCAAGTGCAAATGCGGAACGAGAGACTGCAGAAGCGAAAAATGCCGCTATGCGTGAAGCAGGTATTCATGTACCGAACAGTTTCAACGATCTTCCTCAGATGATTCACGATGTCTATACAGACCTGAAAAAACAGGGAGTTATTGCTGAAATTGAAGAGCCTGAAGTTCGTTCAATTCCAAAAAGCCGCAAGCCTAAAAACTTCATCTGTACAATCAGCGATGATCGCGGTGAAGAGGCTACTTACGCCGGTTTCCCCATCAGTTCTGTAGCAACCCCGGATACAGGCAAAGGCATAGGTGATGTTATCAGCCTTCTCTGGTTCAAAAAACAGTATCCGAAATGGGCAACCGACTTTATCGAAACAGTGCTTAAGACTGTTGCTGACCATGGGCCTGCAGTATCCGGTGCTCACAATGCAAAAGTTACGGCACGTGCCGGAAAATCTGTTGTAGAGTCTCTTGTTACCGGACTTCTTACAATCGGTCCACGTTTCGGCGGCGCTATCGACGGTGCAGCGAAATACTTCAAGTATGCCAACGATAACAATATGACTCCACAGGAGTTTCTTGCATATATGAAGAAAGAGGGGGTTCCGATCCCTGGAATCGGCCATAGAATAAAGTCTTTGAGAAATCCTGACAAGCGTGTTGAAGGACTCAAAAAATTTGCCAAAGAGTATTTCCCGAGTACATCCTTGCTCGATTATGCTCTGACAGTAGAGCAGCTCACAACTTCCAAGAAGGATAACCTCATTCTGAATGTTGACGGCACTATCGGTATTCTTATGGTAGATATGTGGCGAGCTCTCGGATACACTGAGCAGGAGATCGACGAGTTTATCGAAAGCGGTACGCTCAATTCATTCTTCATACTTGGCCGAACTATTGGATTTATCGGTCATGTTCTGGATGAAAAACGTCTTGCGATGCCTATGTACAGACATCCGATGGATGATATTCTCTACGACGTACAGCCGGCAGAAAAAATTCAGTAAACTCTTCAAAATATCACCTTGTGGTATAATTGGCAAAAACCAGTTATACTCAAGGTGCCCTCTATGAAAAAAGCTTTTACCATGTTGGAGCTGATCGCTGTAATTGTAGTGGTTGCTATACTCTCTATGATTATGCTACCAAGATTTTCAGACAGCAAACTACGTGAAGCAGCTGACCAGATAATTTCTCACATTCGTTACACTCAACATTTGGCTATGATTGATGATAGATTCGATCCCAATGACGGAAACTGGACAAAGGAACGATGGCAAATCGGCTTTTGGCAATGTACAGGCAATTCCGGCTGGTATTATGTTGTTGGCCGAGATCTAGACCAGGGCGGCGGCATAGGAAACAACGAAGCGGCTGTCAATCCTTTCGATAAAAAAAGACTCTTTACATCCAACGCCTGTAATTTGAACAGCGATCAAAGCAGTGAAATCCTTATTACCAGAAAATATGGTATCAGTGATGTTAATCTCTCAAACAATTGCGGTGGAAATGGTTATGTCTCTTTCGATAATTTCGGCCGTCCTTACAAATCCACGCTGGGTGCCCAACAATATGATGTAATCCATTCTATATGTACAATCAGATTTACTTCAGATGATGGAGATTTTACCATTGCAATAGAGCCTGAAACAGGATATACACATTTAACTTCTATCAATTATTAAGTTATTCAACAAAAAAGTGAAGATTCTATCTCTACACTCTTGACAACCGGTTTCTATGGTGCTATAATTCCCGTCCACAAACAGAGAGCCT
>CAYZMY010000040.1:0-9352 GCA_964479605.1 uncultured Campylobacterales bacterium
AAGTCTGGAATTCTAGCTTATAAACACTTTAATTTTAATTAAATATAAGATTATGATCCGCCTGCGAACACATCGAACCTTTTGGGCTCTTTAGCCTTGAAATCATAACCCAGAAGCTTCAGTTCGAGCGCATGCAGGAGCATCCTGTTTGTCTGTCCCGACATAACCCCGTACTGTGTATCTCCGATTATGGGGTGTCCGATACTCTTTAGGTGCACCCTTATCTGATGTGTACGTCCGGTCTCTATTACGACTCTCAGCTTGGTGCGGCCTCCTATGATCATCACAGGTTCTATATGGGTTATGGCCTCTTTTCCCCTTCTGTCGACCTTGCTGTAGGCAATACCGTTTTTTTTGACTGTCTTTATCGGCTTCTCTATCGTGGCAGGCTCGCTTACCATCCCCTGCACCCAGCATGTATAGACTTTGTAGACAGCCCTCGCCCTGAACGCCTCCTCGGCGCGCTTGTGGAAAGATTTGCTCTTCGACAGGAGCAGAACTCCACTGGTTTCACGGTCAAGCCTGTGCAGCAGCCTTGCATCCTTGAAAGATGCGGCCGCCTCGTCACTTGTATAGAAAGCCGGCTTGTTAAGCGCCATAACCTCCTCGTTTTCGAAGATCACCTTCGGCTGCTCCATCTTCAGAACCCGAAATTTCGTCTCTATCGGAAGTTCGCCCCTTGCGATGGCGACTTTTCTGTTTCCGACATAGACTACACCTCTGTCGATCAGCTCTTTGGCCTTGGAGTTTGACAACCCCATCTGTACTGCAAGAAGCTTGTATGCTTTCTGCTTCTTTTCACTGTTTTGCATTGATAGACTTTCCTTAATGATGCCTGCATAAGCAGAGCTCTTGCAAGCTGCGTTGGCCGTTACGGCGCTAAAGCCGACTCCTCACGGAGCGGACAGACTCTGTTATGAAAAACCTCTTATAAACTCTTCCACTTTCTCGTTTATCGGCAGGCGTATCCTCTTTCTTTTCCCTGTCTCTCCTGAGAGAAAGAGGATCTCGCTTTTCGGTATTTTGAAACTCTTCGAGAGAAACTTCACCAGCTCTTTGTTGGCTGCACCCTCGACTGCGGGTGCTTTTATAAAGATTTTCAGAGTATCGTCATAGATTCCGGCAAAGCTGTTTTTGCCGCTGTTCGGCCTTGCACTTATGAACAGATCCACATACCCCTCTTTCATATCATACCACATCGAAAATCCCCTTCAGAACCGGCTCCAAAGAGACCTCCTGCTTCAGTCTGGGCGGCTCTGCATCTGCCGCTTTGCGAAGAGTTTCGGCAAGCTCGGGAAGATCACAAAAGAGTGCCCCTTCCAAAGCGGAAAAGATGGCTTTTTGATTAAATATCTGCTTGCCGCTGATAAGCCTGCATCCGAACGGAAGCACCTCCGCCGGATTGTGCCCTCCTATCGGAGCAAAGGCACCGCCGAGTATGACAATATCACTGACGGCGTAGATATTTATCAGCTCCCCCATTGCATCTACGACAACTATATCGGCATCCAAACTCTGCGACTCGCTCCACCTTTGAAGGCTCAAGCCCGCTTCTAGAGCACTTTTTTTTGCAAGCTCGTAAACCTTCTCAAAGCGCTCCGGATGCCTTGGGACAAGCAGCAGCTTCGCATCGGCACGCTCTTTTTTCCACTCAAGAAAAGAGTTTAGTATACCCTCCTCTTCCCCCTCATGCGTGCTTGCCGCGGTTACTACGATACCGGACGGCTTTGTGTATTTTTTTGAAATACGCACCGGCTGCGCGAGCTTGATATTGCCCGTAACCGTCACTCTTTTTGCACCCAGCATCTCCAGCCGTCTCCTGTCTGCATCGCTCTGCGCATAGACTTCGTCTATCTGATCGAAAATCTTCCTGTAGAACCAGGAAAAGCGGCGGTAGCTCTTCCATGACCGGTCTGAAATACGGGCGTTTATCAGCATAGTTTTGGCTCCCCGCAGCTTCGCAATATAAAAGAGCAGAAACCACAGCTCCGCTTCCATAACCGCGAGCACCTTCTGCGGACGGATCCAGAGCCAAAGAAGCGGTTCAAAAGGAAGATAGCGAGCCTCGTCGGAGATTTTTTCAGCTTCCGAAAATCCTGTCTGTGTCGTAGTGGTAACTGCACAGCTGCCGCGGCCTACGGCATCTATGATCGGCTTGAGAGCTCTTGTCTCTCCGAAACTGCAGGCATGAAACCATACCTTGCCCTCTCTCAAAGGAGGATTATGGCGAAGAAAAAAACGGGCCGGAATAGAGCGGTGATATTTTTTTTTGAATGAGAGCAGAATTATCAGCGGAAGAAAAAGCAGATAGAGCCCCCACCCCACAAGTGTGTAGAGGGCCGCAAAAAGGTTATGCTTCAGCGCTCTCTTCTTCTTTCTGTACTTCAAGGTAGAGAATGCGTCCGCAGTGGGGGCATGTCGTGATCTCTTCACCTTTGATGACCTCTGCATAGGTCTTGTCATTTATTTTCATATAGCAGCCCATGCACGCCTGCTTGCGCACAGGCACAACAGCGCTGTTTTTCGCCCATCTGCGTATTTTGTCGTAAAATGCGAGAATTTTCTGGCTCATTTTGGCGATCAGCTTCTGCTTCTCTTCAAAAAGCTGCTGTCTCTCTTTTTCGATTTCGGCAAGCTCCCGCTCGACCTCCTCTTTGACTGCGGCATTCTTCTCTTTCAAAGCTGCAAGCTCAGCCTCTTTCGTCTCTATCTCGCTTTTTCGCGTATCTATCAGGTTTTCGAGGCGCTCGATCTCTTCATTTGCAAAGTCGAGCTGCTCTTTTGCGATCTCCTCTTCAAGCTGAAGTGCCTTGATCTCTTTTTCTGTCTTGGCTTCGGCGCTCTTCTTTTTGTTCGCCTCGAGCTTGTCGCTGAGTTCCTGAATATGAAGTTCGTTCTTCGCCTTCTTGAGCTCGCTCTCCCTGATCTCGTCGGAAAGCTCCACTATCTCGCGCTCGACAGCGCTTTGGGCCTCCTCTACAGCGTCCAGTCTGGAACGCGCCTCTTCGATTTTCGGTTCAAATGCGTCTATGGTCTGATCTATTTTGGACAACTTGATCAGATCTTCAAGATGCTTGTTCATGGATTTCCTTGGTTAAATGTAGGTAAAGGGGTTGATTGATTGTGCAATTATAACCGGAATCGGCAAATTTTTCAAATTATCTCCCAGGGCATCGGCAAAATGGCGTTCGCTTTCGAAGTGTCCTATATCCGCCATCATCATACCCATAGAGTGCGCCTTCATGGCATCGTGGAATTTGATATCGCCGGTTAAAAAGAGGTCGGCATCTACATCGTCGAGCAGACTAGCACCCGATCCCGTTGTCATCGCCACGCTTCTTATATCTCTTTTCTCTCCGACCACTCTCAATCTCTCCAGGCCCAGCTTACGCTTTATATCTTCGAGCAGCTCGTCGCTTCGCCACTCACCTTCGGCCCGGCATATGAAATCTTCGCAGCACCCGCTCTCGAAACCGAGAACCTTTTCAAAGACGTAGCGGTTAAGATGGGTTTTGTCGAAGTTTGTATGCATTGCGATCAACGCATGGCTCTTTTTAACCATTTCACGAAGAATATTTGCCGGGTACTCGCTCCAAAGCAGCCTCTTCAGACCTGAAAAGATAAGCGGATGGTGGAGAATAAAAAGTGTTCCCTCTTCAGCCTCCTGTACCATTCGGCTGTCTATATCGACACTCAAAACGATACGCTCCACACGCTGGAGCTCATCTCCCAGAAGCAGACCGCTGTTGTCCCACTTCTCCTGAAGCTCGAACGGGCTGAGAGTATCGAGAATCTCGTAAATTTCGCCTACCGTCACGCTTGCTCACCCTTGATTCTGGCCACTCTTTCACTCTCCTGATCCTTATAAAGCTCGGCACACCCTTTGGCCAGTTCCCTGATTTTAAGGATGTAGTTTGCCCTCTCGGTAACAGATATTGCCTTCCTGGCATCCAGTGTGTTAAACAGATGCGATGCTATCATACACTGATCGTATGCAGGCAGCGGAAGCCCGGTATCGAGACATCGGCGGCACTCTTCCGCCGCATCATCGAAGTGTCTGAAAAGCATCTGTACATCAGCTACCTCGAAATTGTACCTGCTGAATTCGTATTCGCTCTCTTTATGCACATCCGCATATGTGGTAACACGGCCATCTTTTTCGCTCCAGACGATATCGAAAACAGATTCCACACCCTGAAGATACATCGCCAGCCGTTCCGTTCCGTAAGTGATTTCAGCGGCTACCGGATCGCAGGCGATACCCCCTACCTGCTGGAAATATGTAAACTGCGTCACCTCCATACCGTCGAGCCAGACTTCCCAGCCCAAACCCCACGCACCGAGCGTAGGAGACTCCCAGTTATCCTCGACGAAACGGATGTCATGTTTGGAGATATCGAGCCCCAGGTACTCCAGGCTCTTCAGATAGAGATCCTGAATATCTTCCGGGCTCGGTTTTATAAGCACCTGAAACTGATAATACGCACCCAGACGGTTGGGGTTTTCGCCATACCTTCCGTCGGTAGGCCGGCGGCTTGGAGCCACATATGCAGCCGACCACGGACCTGAGTCCAGACTCCGCAGAAGTGTAGCCGGGTGGAATGTACCCGCACCGGCAGGGATATCATAGGGCTGCACTATATTGCACCCCTGATTCGCCCAGAAAGTCTGGAGTTTGAGAAGAAGGTCGCTGAATGTGATCATTTAAGTTCCAATGCTTTTTTTATTTTCGGTTCGTCGAACCCGCATATCCATCGGCTGCCCACGAGAACGACGGGAACGCCGCGGCATCCGTGACGTTCGCAGTCTTTGGCCGCCTGCTTGTTTGTGCTGATGTCGATGGTCTTGAATTTTATGCCGTTTTTTTTGAAAAAGTTTTTGGCTCGTGTGCACCAGACGCATCCGGGCGAGGTAAAGAGTACGACCTGTTTCTGGCGTTTCGGTTTCGTCTCTGCCATTTTTACCTCCTTTTATCGATGATTTTTTTCGAAATTATATATAACTTTACTTATGTTAAGCAAATTCCGGGCAAAGCCCGCAGTTTGGCAGGGCCTGGCCGGCCCTACAACCCCCTAAAGCGACTTCACCATCACTTTTCAAGTGAGAGGGCGTTCATGATGTACATCTCCACATTGGCCCCAGAAACCCCTTTTTCGAGGGCGTCGGTATAGAACTTCGCCACCTTGCCGTGGTATGTATCAAAATCGTAATAGGGCAGATGGAGTTTCCACGCCTTTTTTATCTGATTTGCAGCCATACGCTCTATTGCCCAGGATCTGAAAACCGAAAGCACGCCGAAAAAGAAGATAGTGAAAAATACTGCCAGAACTATCATGACATGGCAGTCTATTTTCGCCAGCAGCTTATGAAAAATGAGCGCAGGAGGCAGAAATATCAGGTTCCAGACAATTATCATAAATATATAGAGCCGCGACAGCCTGAGTTTTATCCCCGGAATTCTTCCCTCCAGGGGAATATGGTCTACCAGCATCTTGTTCGCCTGCATAAGCTCATTGAACCGCATCGGGTGTTTCGGCTCTTTGAAAAGAAACGGCAATATCTTCTCATCCATCAAACGCTCAAACATTGGAGGCTCCTTTGTAACATACAATATCTCCTATTTCACGGCCCAAAGAGGCTGCCACTACGTTGCATTTTACCTTTAAAATATAGAAAACGGGTCTGGTCGAAGTATCGTTCATCGATTCGTAATTTCCCATCCCTTTGGCGATAATCAGATCGGCATTTTCATAATATTTTCGAGCCTCCGGACTCAATCGTTCCAGGTCGAACCCGGGCGTATCGACACCGCTGTCTATTATGAGTGCCACTTCGTCTATACCGGCTTCTTTCGCATCCTGCACGGTTATATCGTTGATTATAGGACGGCCCCGCACCGCATAGCCTATCTCCAGATCGGGATAGATCTCTGAAATCTGCTCCATCAGCAGCTTGTCAAACAGGTGTTCCCCCGCATTGTCGCCTATTACCAGAAGACGGCGCGCACTCTTGAGCATCTTTCGCAGATCTTCACTCTCATCAGTCGCAAACGGAGTTTCGAAAACCTTTTCGATCTCCTCTTCCAGGCTGAAGCTGTGTGTTGCGGCAAGGTCTATGACGTTGCCGGCTACAGAGGCTTTGAGTGCGGCATAAAACCTGTCATCGCTCTCCAGCACTTTCTGTCTAACGGCAGGGATAAGCTTCATGGCATGTCTTGTCGCATCTTTTTTGTACTCTGCGTATATATCGTCGACTCCAAGCAGCTGCGCAATTTTCGGGTAGACTCTCGCAGCCACCTGCGGAGGAGTTTCCGAAAAAGAGAATCCGGGTATCATGAGCGCCACCTCATCAAGTACCCTTTTGGTATCTCTCTTGTTTACATGCAGAGTTTCACATACTCTCAGCGCCTGCGAAAATATACATGTCACGCACTCAGGCTCCAGCTTCAACTATCTTCTCCCGCATGTTTTTCTACAACTTTTCCCCACATGAGCCTGTATTTGCGTTTCATAAACTCCAGCTCCTCCCTTACCGCATTGAGCTCGTCGGTAAGCGTCTCTATCGTTCTTCGGTCTTCATCATAGAGCTCCTGCATCGACAGCAGGGCATCTTTTAGAAAACTGTTTTCGTTTTTGAGCGTCTGCAGCGTCTCGTCTTTGGCATCCATCACCTTTTCGTGCATGTTCAAAATCGTACCGATGGTCTTTTCGACGAACTGTATGCCCTCGCCTCTCTCCATATCCACTTTCAGAATCTCACCGCCCCTTACCGGTGCACCGGGGAGCCTCTCCTGCGAATCGGCCTCTATGAAGATTTCACCGTTCTCCTCTTTGGAGACGACTGCACCGCTGTCTACAAGTTCAAGTACATCGTCAAAGTTACGGTCTATCAGTTTCGCATATGCACGAATACTAAGCCATGTTTTCATTCCGTCTCCTCTGTAGTACCCGCCCCTGATCCAAAACTGCGGCAGATACTGAAATCAGTTCTACTCTGAAATCCTGACCTCGATCTCCGCAGAGTCCGTTTCAACCTTTTTCGCCTTCGCTATCCTGTCTTCCATGAGCTTGACATTGAGCTCATCATCGTCAATCGCCAATATCTGCATTGCCAGATATGCACTGTTTATGGCACCGGCTTTTCCTATCGCAAGTGTGGCTACCGGCATACCGGCGGGCATCATCACGGTACTTAAAAGCGCATCTTCTCCGCGAAGGTCGGAAGAGCTCATAGGTACCCCTATTACCGGTTTTATAGTTGTAGCCGCCACGGCTCCGGCCAGGTGCGCGGCCATTCCGGCCGCTGCAATAAACAGAACCGCACCTCTCGATTCGGCATCCTTGATATAACTCTTGGTACGCTCAGGGCTCCTGTGGGCGGAAGAGATGATGAGCTCATATGGAACACCGAATTTCTCCAGTGTTTTGCCGCACTCTTTCATCACTTCATAATCACTCTTGCTTCCTATTATGATCGATATAAACCTCATTATTTCACTCCTTGCTGATATTTTTTAAATCTGTAACCGAATCCCGATTTTCGGAACCGGCTTCCGGGTCCGCATTTTCCGCCGAAACATCGGAAACGGTCTTTTCCGTCTCCGCCGGCTTTAGCAAAATTTCGAATCTAAAGTCTCCGTAATCCTTTTTGAGTGCAAATCCGAAGAAGTAAAACGATGCAAAGATCGCCACACCGCTGTAGATGATGTTTCCGAACATCATAATACTCTGCTTGGACATACCGGCAAGTGCGGCGAAAAAGGAGAAAACCGCTATCAACACCAAAGAGCCGACAAAGGTTGCCACAACCGCTCTCCACTGCATCGCCCACCAGGCTTTCAGCACCCTTGTCGTCGTCAACCGCTCATCCATCAATCTTCCTTCTCAAAAAGGTAAACGGCGGCAGGGGAGCGGGCAGGAGGATAGGGTTTTCGTTGCCGCTGTGTATTGTTTCGAACCTTCTTCCTCCAGGTGTCTCGAGCTCTCTCATCCTCAGATACCACCTGCCCTCTTTTTTATATATCTCGCCGCGTATGTTATCGACTGCATTCTCTATAGGCTCCGGTGACATTATCTCCATCACATCACCCTCTTCGACTCTGTCTTTCACATGAAAAGCCAGCCCCTGCCCGTCAACAAGCGCTACTACTTGATGGGTCCCTTCGCTTATTGAACTCTCCAGGCTTTGCGTACCCTCTTTTTCAAAAGGCCTGTGAATCAGATAGGCATCCGTAAAGCCACGGTGTTTGGTTGTATGAAGCTCCTTTTGATACTTCGATGCTTCGAAACGGCCGGCATAAAAATCGTCGATCGCCTGACGGTAGGCGCTTGCGGTAGCGGCGACGTAATAAGGGCTCTTGGTCCGTCCCTCTATTTTCAGCGAATCTACTGCCCCGCTTTGCAGAATCTCGTCTATATGCGAGGCCAGGTTCATATCTTTGGCGTTCATTATATAGGTGCCTACACCCTCCTCCTCTTCAAGCCTGAAAGAGACTCCGGTCTCCGGGTTTTCCGCATACAGCACATAGGGAAACCTGCAGTCGTTGGCGCAGCTTCCCCGGTTAGGTACTCTGCCGCTTTGAACGGTGCTTATGAGGCATCGTCCGCTGTATGCGAAACACATGGAACCGTGCACGAAGACTTCGAGCTCCAGATCGGGAAGCTCCTTTTTGATCGCCTCAAGATCTTTCAGGCTGATCTCGCGGGCGGCAATGATACGCCTGACACCAAGTTCATAGTAAAACTGCGCATCGAGAACATTCATTACGTTCGCTTGAGTAGAGAGATGTACAGGCACTTCAGGAGCGACCTCCAGAGCCATTTTAACAAGGCCCGGTGTTGCTATGATAAATGCATCCGGCCCCATCTGAGCCATCTTTTCCATATGGTTTTTGTAGAGTTCCAGCTGGGAGTTGAAGGGAAAGCCGTTAATGGTTACGTATACCTTCTTTCCCATGGAGTGGGCATACTCTATCCCCTCTTCGAAACTCTCGTACGTAAACTCTTTGCCGCTTCTTATGCGAAGAGAGAAGTGGCTGACTCCTCCATAAACGGCATCTGCCCCATAGGCGAGTGCAATTTTCAGTTTTTCGAGGTTGCCGGCGGGAGAGAGGAGTTCGACCATATATCTATTTTCCGAACTGGGCTATAAGCGCTTCTATGTCGTCGTTGCTGATTACCTCTTCGGTTGCGGTATCTCCTTCTATATGGCGGGCCGACTTGACACGTTTTTCATCTTCTATGCTTCCTTCAAAAAGAGCACTCATATAGCGGCTGAGTGCCCGCATTATGTTTATGACCCGCTCAATCTTCTGGCGGTGTATATCCTGATACTGCATCGTATCCATCGCTCC
>CAYZMY010000041.1:0-9347 GCA_964479605.1 uncultured Campylobacterales bacterium
TAACCATAAGAAGAGGCGAAGCTATGAAGATCGAGCTGTATGTACCGACAATGATACCTACAAGCAGCGTAAAGCTGAATCCGTGGATTATCTCTCCGCCCATCAAAAAGAGGGTGAGCACCACGAAGAAGGTTGTCAGCGATGTGAGGGTGGTACGAGAAAGGGTTCTGGTGACCGATTCATCTATGACATCGGCAAGCTTCGAACTTCTAACAGAGACCAGCCCCTCCCTGATACGGTCGAAAACGATAATCGTATCGTTCAGAGAGTAACCCAGGATCGTCAGAAGAGCCGCCAGAATATCCAGGTTAACTTCAATATTGAAGAGCACTATGGCACCCATAGCTATCGATATATCGTGCACAAGAGCTATAACAGAAGCTACTGCAAATCGCCACTCGAAGCGAAACGAAACATATATGAGAATACCGGCAATTGCCAGCACAAGGGCCATAATACCCTTTTCACGGAGCTCATTCCCGACCTTCGGGCCGACCATATCTACTCGCCTGACTTCAAACTTTCCTGTACTTGCCAGCAGCTTTCTGGCTTCATCTCCTATATCCGTTCCAAGCTTTTTGCTGCTTGTCCGGACTTTTATGACTATCTCGTCGTCGCTGCCGAAAAAGTTGACCGAAGCACCCTCGAAAATCTCCGAAGAGCGTATCGCTTCACGCACTTTGTCTATAGGCGCTTTTCCTTCATACTTCACCTGCACCACGGTTCCGCCGGCAAAGTCGATGCCGAGGTTGAAACCTTTCGTGAAAATCAGGACATATGAGGCCAGGACGGCGATGAGGGAGATCGTGAAGAAGAGCTTCGACTTCGCCATCAGGGGGATGGGCTTTTTATATTTAAACAGTTCCATCGGTTATCTCCCTTCCGGTCTCAGGCCGCAGAGTGCGGCCTTCTGTTTTACCTTGCGGCTGAAAAGATTACTTGGCATCCGCGACTCCTTCCGGCTTGATACCGAACCAGACATTTAACCTCTTTTTGGAGATTTTAGACTCCAGCATCTGCCATATGCCGTGAGTTCCCAGAATTGCGGTAAGCATAGAGGCTAAAATACCGATACTCATCGTGATAGCGAAGCCTTTGATCGGGCCTGTCCCGTAAGCGTAGAGTACGACGGCCGCTATAAGTGTCGTTATGTTGGCATCGAGAATCGCGCTGAAAGCGTTGGCATAACCCTGTTCTATAGCTTTCGTGATGCTCTTTCCTTCATACAGCAGTTCCCGTATCCGTTCGTTTATGATGACGTTGGCATCCACGGCCATACCGACCGTAAGGACTATACCGGCCATCCCTGGAAGCGTAAGCGTAGCTCCAAACAGAGCCATGATCGCAAGTATCAGAAAGAGGTTGACGATAAGAGCGACATCAGCGACTATTCCGGCTATACCGTAGTAGAGCACCATAAAGATCACGACTGCAATGAAGCCGGTAATCAGGGCGATCATGGATGCTTTGATACTGTCCGCTCCGAGGCTCGGGCCCACACTGCGCTTCTCTTCCATGAAAACGGGAGCCAGTAGTGCACCGCTGCGCAGAGCGATGGCGACATCGTGCGCCTCTTTGACGCTGAAACCGCCGGAGATCTGGCCGCTGCCTCCGCCGATGCGCTCACGTATGACCGGTGCACTGTAGACTTTGTTGTCAAGCACGACCGCAAGCCTCTTGCCTACGTTCTTGCCGGTAAAATCGCCGAAGATCTGTGCACCCTGCGAGTTGAGAGAGAAATTGATGACCGGCTGGTTGTTCTGATCGAACGCCACACGGGCATCGGTAAGCATGGAGCCGTCGAGAATCGGAATCTCTTTTACGAGATATTTGCGGCCGTCCTGGGCTCCCTGCAAAATAACATCGCCGTATTTGGCCGCTTCGGCGGGAGTCATATTGTCGACATTCGCCGCGCGCTCTTCATCTATGGCCATGAGCTGGAGGTGTGCCGCTTTTGCTATGAGCTCTCGAATTCGCTGCTCCTGCTCCGGAGTTTTTATACCCGGAACCTCGACGAGAATTTTATCTTTTCCCTGTTTTGCCACAGTCGGCTCGGCAAGACCGAACTGGTCAAGACGGTTTCTTATAGTATCTACCGCCTGCGTGATCGCATATTTTTTTATCGACTCTTTTTCGGCAGGGGTGACCGTAACTCTATATTTCAGGCCATCTTTTTGAACGGCGATCCCCTCGATTTTTTTAAGAATCGCATCCATTTTCGGCATGTCGTCCTTGTCGAGAAGTTCAAATTCGACATTGCCGTTTTTTACCTTGAACCCGTCTATGATAAGGTCCTCATCTTCGGCGGCATACTTTATCGCAGAGGCGAGCGATTTGATTTTGGATCTTATCGCTTCGTCCGTATCGACACCGAGGAGCATATGAAGCCCTCCCTGCAGATCGAGGCCGAGAGTGATTTTCGACCCTTTCTCTGTCTGAAGCAGCGAAGGCATCGAAAGAGCTATGCCGAAAATCGCCGCGGCTATGAAAATGACGACGCGGTAATTAAGCTTCATCCTCTATCTTTCTTGCAACATATTCTGGTACAAGTTTTACGATCGTTTCGTCGTTAAGCTTGATTTTGATAAAATCCTCTTCAGGCTTGATTACCTCGGCGATCAGACCGCCGGTAGTGACGATCTTATCGCCTTTTTTCAGTGAGGCGATCATCTCTTTATGCTGTTTTGCCTGCTTTTGCTGCGGGCGTATAACCAGAAAATAGAAGATCGCAAACAAAATCAGAAGCGGAAACAATGAAGCTAAAATATTCCCCTGCTCGGCACCGTTCATCTTTAATCCTTGTATATGAAAATTTTGATGCGATATTTTAACACCGCTTCGCTAAGTTTAGGCTTTCTTTCAGCACTTTGTGCATCCTCATTCATCTATATGTTTCATTTCGGCCTTCATTTTGCTTATCTGCAGACCTTTTTGGGAGTTGCGGCTCTCTACTTCTGGCTCACTCTTGAGCGTCCGGCGCTCTTTTGGAGCGGTTTTTTCACGGCACTTTTATGGTTTTGGTGGATAGGGCTCAGCTTTCGCTACTACGATCTTGCGTGGATGATCCCTTTTGTAATCGCCGGGGTGGCGCTTGTTTACGGGTTCATTTTCTGGCTTATGGGCTTTCTGGGGCATCCGGTTTTACGCGCGGCAGCGCTTGGTGCTCTGGAGTGGCTGCACCCTATGGGGTTCGACTGGTTCAGACCGGCTCTGCTTTTTACCGGCTCCATCTTCGGCGACTCTCTTTGGCAGCTCTGGACAGTACTGGCGGCACTGGCCTTATTTGCCGCTATTCACAACAGGTGGCGGTGGCTTGTACCGGTTTTGATGCTGGGCGCTTTGCACCTGCCGCAAAAAAACCCGCCTCCCGATCTTCCGATAAAACTGGTCCAGACCTCTTTGAATCAGCGTGACAAGTGGAATCCGCGCTACCTGAACCTGATAACACAAACCAATATAGCTTCCATAAAGGAGGCTCAAAAAGAGGGCTACAAGGCTGTGGTTCTTCCCGAAAGCGCCTTTCCGCTCTACCTGAATATGGAACCTGAACTGATCAGAGAGATGATGGATCTCAGCGAAAAAATCACCATTGTCACCGGAGCTCTTTACTACGAAAACAGCAGATCGTACAACTCGACATACCTTTTTCAAAAAGGGAGTTTGAGAGTGATGCACAAGGTCGTTCTTGTCCCCTTCGGCGAAGAAGTACCGCTCCCCTCATGGATAGGAAAATGGGTCAACAAAATCTTTTTCAAAGGTGCGAGCGACTACCGTACCGCAGCCGAACCCAGCGATTTTTTTATGCTCGGACATAAGTGGCGCAACGCCATATGCTATGAAGCTACAAGCGACAGGCTCTATGATGGAAATCCTGAATACATGGTCGCTATAAGCAACAATGCCTGGTTTCTGCCATCTGTTGAGCCCTCTTTGCAGAGGCTTCTTCTGCAGCTTCAGGCAAACCGCCACAAAACGACGATATACCACGCCACCAACGGCCCCGTGACCGCCGTGATTTCTCCGCAATAAAACAGCGTATCGACAAGCGTATAATTCAATTTTATTATTTCTTATGCTACTATCATACGGAACACTCTCGAACATGCCGGGCCCAAAAGCCGCGGCAGCGATCTTACGGAAGGAGATATCGGTATGAAAATAGCGAAAGATGTAACGGAACTTATAGGCGGAACGCCGCTCGTTAGGCTCAATATGCCGAGTGAAGAGACCGGGTGTACGATACTGGGAAAATGTGAATTTATGAATCCGGGAGGATCGGTAAAGGACCGTATCGGTAAAAACATGATCGAGCGGGCTCTGGAACGCGGAATAATCGACGAAAACAGTACGGTTATCGAACCGACGAGCGGCAATACCGGCATAGCTCTTGCAAGTATTTGTGCCGCAAAGGGAATCCGGCTTATCCTTACAATGCCGGAGTCCATGAGCGTAGAGAGAAGAAAACTTCTGAAAGCTCTGGGAGCACAACTCGAGCTCACTCCCGCCGCAGAGGGGATGCAGGGAGCGATAGATCGTGCTTTGGAGCTGAAAAAAGAGATAAAAAATTCACTGATTCTGCAGCAGTTTGAAAATCCGGACAACCCGGAAATCCACAGAAAGACAACGGCTGAAGAGATTCTCCGCGATACCGACGGAAAGGTCGATATTTTCGTAGCGGCTGTAGGTACGGGAGGAACCATAACCGGAGTCGGAGAGGTTCTGAAAGAGAGAAATCCTTCCATAAAGGTAATTGCCGTCGAGCCGAGCAGCTCTCCCGTTCTTTCAGGAGGCAGACCCGGACCCCACAAAATACAGGGGATCGGTGCCGGCTTCGTTCCCAAAATCCTCGATACGGAAGTTTACGAAGAAGTTGTAGAGGTCTCCAATGAAGAGGCTTTCGCAATGAGCAGGCGCATTGCGAAGGAGGAGGGAATCCTTGTCGGGATCTCTTCAGGTGCGAATGTGCATGCCGCTGTAAAAGTGGCATCACGTCCGGAAAACAGGGGTAAAACCATAGTAACCGTTCTGTGCGATACAGGGGAACGGTACCTGAGTACCGAGCTATTCAGCGAAGAGGCATAAAACGGCATCCTTCAACGGTCCGGACAACACGGCTGATGGAGTAATTGCGTAAGGAGACTTCATGCTTTTTGAGACTATATGCATCCATAACGGATCAATACAGCACCTCTCTTACCATCAGGCCCGTTTGGACTCAAGCCGGGCACTGCTCTTTGGGGACGAGATCGAAGAGCTGGATCTCTCTTCCGTAATACATCCTCCGACAGGCTCCGGCATACTAAAATGCAAGGTTGTTTACGACAGAGCCTTTAAAAGTGTTGATTACACTCCATATACCCCGAGACGGATCAGAAGGCTCAAGATAATCGATTCGGACATCGGCTATGCCCATAAATTTACCGACAGGGAGCAGATTGAAGAGCTGTTTGAAAGAAGAGGCGAGGCGGATGAGATTCTGATTGTGCGCGACGGTCTTGTAACCGATACATCGATAGCCAACATCGCTTTTTTCAACGGACAAAACTGGGTCACTCCCAAAAACCCGCTTTTAAAAGGCACCACCCGCGAAAGACTGGTAAAAAGCGGTTTTCTCTTGCCTCGGGATATTCTCTACAGAGAGATTCGGAGTTTTCAGAAGTTTGCACTGCTGAATGCGATGATAGGATTCGAGCCGGTGGAAAGTGGTATAATAATTGACTGATACTGCACAAAAAGCGTAACAACAAGTTATAAAAAAGATAAAGAGGGCAATATGATCATCAAACTGGTAAACAGCCCCGAATTTCAGAATTTGATGCAGAGCCACCTAAAAGAGATGATATCTCTTCTGCTTGAAGAGAATATACCTTTCGGTCTGCTTTGCAACATCGAGTATGTATCTTTCGACCCGCCTCTTCCGCCGGAGCTTTCAGAGCAGCTTCAAAACGTTACACTATTCATGGTCGCCGGATATACATTCGAGAGTTTCGAAATAACGGAGCACGATATATTTTTTGAAGCGGGATTCGGGCCTCAGAACTTCGGAAGTGTCGTAAGCATGCCTATTCTGGCTGTTTTGCAGATTGTAGTGGACGAAACGCCCCTTCTTATCAATATGGCGCTTCCCGCGGACATCGACAATGTGGAGATAGAGGAACCCGGAGTGAAGAGCTCTATGGATGCTCTTTTAAGCAATCCGGAAAACAGGAAATTTATTAAAAAGAGTTGACCCTCCCGCAGCCGCATGGCTGCAAGAGAGCCGCAATCGCACCGGCCTGCTAGCACTTGGCCTGCTGCAGGTATCCTACGACATTTTCTATAAAGGCATCATGCTTGCGCTCTTTGGAGTATGCTATATAGAGCTTTCTTTTAATTCGGTGACCGCGGATTTTAGCCTCATAAAGCAGCCCGTTTTCCACCTCATCCGCAATGGCGGCATGGGAGATGACCGAAACTACCGGCGGTTTGTCTTCATCTTTGTCCGCCTTGAGGATGGATGCTTTCAGTGTGGAGGTGCTGTCGACTTCATACAGAACATCAAGCCCGTTGCAGTCGAATCCTATCTCTTCGAAAACCTCTTTTACAAGTTTTCTGGTATGTGAAGTCTCATTTCGACAGATCCATCGGAAGCTTTTCAGATCATCCGGTTTCAAAGATCTCGGAAGCGGACGGTTGCTGAAAATTACAAGCTCGTCATCGAGCCATTCGCGGTAGATTACGTCGTCTTTGAAAACAGGAGATTCAATCA
Organism: uncultured Campylobacterales bacterium; assembly: GCA_964479605.1. Classification (GTDB taxonomy): domain Bacteria; phylum Campylobacterota; class Campylobacteria; order Campylobacterales; family Hydrogenimonadaceae; genus Hydrogenimonas. The sequence goes on from CAYZMY010000041.1 coordinate 6,749, forward strand.
GTCCAAGATCTATCTTCTTATCCAGAATATCGTCTATAACCTGCGCCGAGAGTTCCACCTTGACCTGCACATCGTTGTGTATAACCTCTTTGATGTTGTTCAGGCACTTGCCCGGAATTACAAAGTTGCCTATTGTAAAAGATGCACCTATCCTGAATGTGATCTCTTTGTTGATGATTTTGATCAGATCTCTTTCGGCACTGTTTATACATTTTTCAAGCCGAAGCGCTATGCGGTAGAGGTCTTCACCCTCTTTCGTCAGGATTACACCGTTTTTTTTGCGCTCTATAACTTTACAGTCAAGATATTTTTCTATAAATTTGATCTGTTGTGTTACAGCGGGCTGTGAGATCCCAAGCTTTGCCGAAGCCTTGGAAAAACTGTGTTCCCGGATCACTGTCAAAAAGGTCTCCAGTTTCGCAAAATCCTTCAACATAATCTGTCCTTAATATTTTTATTTGTTATTCTAGCAAATTATTTTTCTAAAAGCAATAATTTTTTATTATTTCTCAATTTTTCTCTGCAAATTTTTTTTTCTTCACTGCCGACGCCTTGCAGCATAACCGTATTATTAAATTTTTTTTGGTATACTTAAATTAATTAGCAATTGTTATGCGCGGCAGAAGTACGATTTTACGAAACCGATGGTGCGTATATGCGAAGTATCATTTGGAAAAGACAATTAATCGATGGATAAGATATTAGAACAACTTAACCCCCAGCAGTGTGAAGCCGCCCGTCATATCGACGGGCCTATGCTCATTCTCGCGGGTGCCGGCAGCGGGAAGACAAAGACTATCACTTCCCGTCTTGCATATCTGCTCTCGCTTGGAATAGATCCTGCCAACACCCTTACACTGACGTTTACAAACAAAGCGGCCTCTCAGATGCGTGAAAGAGCGCTCTCGATGATAGAGAACCCCGTATATCCTCCGCTTCTGTGTACCTTTCATAAGTTCGGCCTGCTCTTTTTGAAGTTCAACATTGAAAAACTGGGTCGGAAAAACGACTTCATCGTCATAGACACAGATGACAAAAAACGGATAGTCAAGCAGATCAGCAAAGAGCTGCCGACGCCGCTGATAGCCAGCGAGATATCACGATACAAGAACTCTCTCATCAACCCAAAACAGGCGGTGGAACAGGCTGAACACCCGAACTACAAGACAATTTCGAGAGTCTACCAAACCTATCAGGAGTATCTTGAGGAGAACAACCTTGTCGACTTCGATGACCTTCTTATGCTTACCTACCGCATTCTTGACGAGAACGAAGATATCAGAAAGAGCATGAGCGAACGCTACCGATACATCATGGTAGACGAGTATCAGGATACAAACGAACTGCAGCTGCAGCTGCTGAAGAAGCTTTGCCACTCCCACACCAACCTCTGCGTCGTCGGCGACGACGATCAGAGTATCTACGGCTGGAGGGGAGCCAATATCAAAAATATCCTGGAGTTCTCCAATATGTTCGAGGGAACCAAGGTGGTCAAGCTGGAAAACAATTACCGCTCCACCGAAGAGATCCTCTCCGCCGCCAACCTGCTGATCCAGCACAATCGCGGACGCCTGGGGAAAACACTTGTAAGCACAAAAGGGAAAGGTGAGCCGATAACCCTCTTCCAGAGCCATGACGAAAACGAGGAGTCCGACAAGATAGCCCGTGCCGTAAAGCAGCTCATACAGAGCGGAGTTTCGGCCGGCGAAATAGCTGTACTCTACCGGGTCAACGCTCTCTCGCGCTCTCTTGAAGAGGGGCTCAACCGTGCAGGCATAGCCTACCAGCTCGTCGGCGGTGTGCGCTTCTATGAACGGGCCGAAATCAAAGATGCCATAAGCTACCTTCGCATCATTGCCAACAGCCACGACGACTTCAGTTTCAAGCGCGTCATTAACAGGCCCAAGCGCGGAATCGGCAAAGCTACGATAGACAAGATAGAGAAGGCCGCCTTCGAGCGCAGACAGTCGCTCTGTCAGTTTCTGGCGGAGACGCCGAAGTCCGAACTCTCGCAGCTTCTCAGTAAAAAAGCCTACGCCTCCATCAACCGGTTCATAAATGACCTGGAAATTCTGCAGGAGACCCTCGAGCGCTCCACAATGGAGTTTATAGAGGTACTGGAGCCTACAATCGGTCTGAAAGAGTATTACGCTTCGATGCCCGACGGAATGGAGCGCGTACTCAACCTGGACGAATTCTACGGCCTTTTCCGCGATATGATAAAGAAAAATCCCGATATGAGCCTCGATGCTTTCCTGAACGAGATTTCGCTTCAGAGCGAGCAGGACCAGATCAAGGGAGAGCAGATCTCCATTATGAGTGTCCACGCCTCAAAAGGGCTGGAGTTCACGCACCTTTTTGTAATAGGTATGGAAGAGGAGTTCTTCCCGCTTCTTGGAGACGGCTGTGACATAGAAGAGGAGCGCAGGCTCGGCTACGTCGCCATGACAAGGGCCAAAGAGACTCTCACACTCTCTACCGTGCAGAGCCGTTTTCACAAAGGGCGCAGAAAACAGTTGGAAAAAAGCCGTTTCCTGACCGAAGCCGGACTGCTGGAAGGTTCGCTGGTTATCGAAAAATCTGTCGGATACAAAAAGGG
>CAYZMY010000042.1:0-4101 GCA_964479605.1 uncultured Campylobacterales bacterium
AGTTGAGTGCGGAAGCTGCCACGATCCTCACCTGGGTGAAAGCGACACTTTCCTTAGAAGAAACGCTGCCACTGTCGGTGAAGCGAGTAACAAAGGAAGTAGAGTCTGCCTTACCTGCCACGACAAGTAAGCGTCTTAACTTAGCTCGATGGGTACGGCCTTTGGGCCGGACCCATTTTTTTTGCAAGTAGAATTGTCATGGGAAATCGAGATTTCTCAGAACAATTTTATCCGACAGGCAGGGAACAGCATACTATGTAAAAGCAATAACAGTTTATTGCGTATAGCATGCATTGACAATTGCCTTGAAAACTTTTCTTTGATATAATAATATTGAATCATTACTACATGGAAGAGGATTTACCGTTGAAACGAACTATTCTATTTATTTTATCCATTATACTGCTTTCACTCTTTAACACCGGGTGTGCACAAAAAAAGGCTGAAGAGCTACGCATTATACTTCCGCCGCCACCTGAAGAGCCTAGAATCTTTTATGTCGAGAGCCTTCGCGGTGAAATGAACTTTAAAGATACCAAGCTTCTGGATGTCTTTATAGGTAAAGAGTCAAAGGGTGTCGGTAAAAACCTTTTCAAACCATACGGTGTCGCTGCAATAGATAATAACGTATATGTTACAGATACGGCTATAGGGCTGGTTTTTAAGATAGATACACTTAACAAAAAAGTATCTTTCATCGGTGACAGACCTCCGGGAAAGCTTGCTCTTCCGGTGAGTATCGCCATAGGCAAAAACAACACAATTTATGTTTCCGACTCAAAACTGAAAAAGGTGTTTGGATACCGCAAAAACGGTGCCCTCTTTTTTGCACTTGGCGAAAAAGGAGAATTCAGACGTCCATCCGGGATCGCTATCAATGAAAAACTTAATAGAATCTATGTTGTCGATACCAAATCGCACAATGTGAAAGTGTATGACCTGGATAGCGCAAAACTGCTTTTTGAGTTTGGGAAAAGAGGAATAGAAGGAGGAGAGTTCAATTTCCCTACCAATATTGCGATAGATCCTAGAAATGACAATGTAGCAGTTGTCGATACTCAAAACTTCAGGGTTCAGATCTTTGACAAAGATGGAGACTTTCTAAGCAAATTCGGACGGCTGGGAGACAAGCCCGGAATGTTTTCCAGACCGAAGGGCATAGGCATAGATTCAGAAGGCCATATATATGTCTCTGATGCAGCTTTCAACAATGTTCAAATCTTTGATGACAAAGGAAATATTCTTCTCTATTTCGGAGGTGCCGGATTCGGTCCTTCGCAATTCTACCTGCCGGCAGGCATTTACGTAGATAAAAACGACCGGGTCTATGTTGTCGATTCGTTCAATGCACGGGTACAGATCTACCAGTATGTGAGCGAACGATGGAAAAAAGAGCATCCGGAAGAGTATCGGAAGCTCAAAGTAATAGAGAGCGAAAAAGAAGATGAGAGCGCCAAATAAACTTTTAGCCGCAGTAATTGTGCTAGCAGTGACAACTTCTGGTTATGCTTTTTCAATAGGACAGGAGCAGAGCGGTATTTATCAGACAAAGCATAACCTTTTAAGAGGAATGATTCTCCCCAAAGGTGCGGAAGAACCTGAGCTGTGCGTCTGGTGCCACATTCCGCACGACTCTCTCAGTGGAGATACAGAGGCTCCAAAATGGCTAAATGAGAATGACAATGAATCTACGTTCAACGTTTACGGTATGGAAGCCAATAAGACAGCTGCATCCAGCGCTCCAGAACCGGATGTAATGGTCAGAGTCTGCCTTACATGCCATGACGGAGTAAATGCTCCAAACATCTCTCTCTTCAGTGAAGAAGCCCCGCAAAAATTCAATATCAACACTGCGTCTCTTACCAGCGAACCTATGCCGAGTGATGCAATGGTGCATAGCCATCCTGTAGGTATTAACTATGCGCCGTTCAGTCCGGGCGGAAGCAAAGCAAGCCTTAGGCCTGAAACATACATTTTAAATGGATGGTCGGGCGCAAAAACCATCCATGATCTTGTATCGGAAGGTACTGTAAGATGTACCAGCTGCCACGATCCGCATACTACAAATGATCTCTTTTTGAGAACAAGTAACAGGGGCAGTACTCTTTGCAAGGGCTGTCACAACAAATAATCCGCCGCCAAAAAAGGAAATATATACATGAAAAAGTTTCTTCTTCTATTCGTCTCATTTGCTGCCGTTTGTCTTTTTGCTTCCTCAGATACGAACACTACAGATAAAAAGAGTGTCGTTGCGACAGTTGACGGATACAAAATTACCAGGGCAGAGCTTGACAGACAAGTGGCGATATTAATGCCCCGCAGCTTTTTTCACTCTACTGTAACACCGGATAAACTGAAAGATGTTGAAAAAGATGCTCTTAAAGAGCTTGTAAAAAAACATCTTCTGCTTGAATATGCAAAACAAAAAGGCTATAAAATCTCTGATTCCATAATTGAAAGAGAAGAGAAAAAGATTAGAAAAGCCTTCGGTTCAAAGGAGGCTTTCGAAGCGGGCCTTAAACGTTCCAACCTTACATATAACGAATTTAAAAATGAGTTAAGAAACGACCTGGTTATGCAGAAACTTTACGACAAAGAGATTAGAACAGACTTCAGTGATGAAGAGCTAAAAAAATATTATGAAAAGAACAGATATAAATTCAAAGTGCCTGAAAAAATAAAGGTTAGAATCATTTATGTCAGAAATGACCCTACAGATCCAAAAGGTCGAGAAAAGGCGCGCAAGAGAGCTGAAGAGGCGCTAAAGAAGATTAAGGCCGGTGAAAAGTTTGCAGATATTGCTTCAAAGTACTCAAATGCGATGAGCCGCATCAAGGGCGGCGACATGGGATTCATTCACAAAGGGATGCTGGATGAGCCTATAGAAAAAGTGGCCTACTCTTTGAAAAAGGGTCAAATGAGTGATATTGTCGAAACGCCCAAAGGCTTCTATATTGTAAAACTTGAAGAGATTTCTCCTGCCGTACAGTTGAGTTTTGATCAAATCAAAAAACGCCTGCAAAAGGAGCTTAAAGCTAAGTATGAAGAGCAGAAGATGGAGAACATCCTGAAAAGCATGAGGCAAAACGCCAAGATTGTATACAAGTAATTCCGGTTGAGTGCTATGAAGAGTAGATTTTTTGCCTCTTTTCTTGCCTTGGCAGCTATTCCGGGCCTCCTGCATGCAGATTATACCAGAGGGGTATACGGAAAGCTGGAATATGTGCTCATGCACGACAATATCAGCGACAAATACAACAGTACAGACAGAAAATCTTTCGTTCAAAACTACCAGATAGGCTATGAACACTATATCTACAGTCCAAGGCTGTTAACATATGATCTTGGCTTCTCTTTTTATATAGACAACTCCACGTCAGATGTCAGTAATAACGGTAGTACAACAAAAAGCAAAAACGAAACCAAACATACAAACTATAAAGCCTATCTTCACTTTATAAAGAAATCTAAATTCCCGTTTACGCTTTATTACGAGAAGATAGATTCCCCGTTGTGGAGTACAGCTCCAAACGGCACTACACTTATAACATATAAAACAGATAAAAGCGGCATCTACGGAAGAATGAAACTGGATGTTTTTAATCTCAATTATGAATATAGACAGGCCAAGACAGAAAAGACTGAATCTTTTGCATATGAAAATGGGGATACTAAAAGATTTGCTTTTGGCATCGACAAACAGTTCGATGAAAACAAAACTGCAAGTTTCAACTACAGCCATGAGATAAGAGACTACTACAGGACCGACAAGGGGCTCAACTATGTAGATAGCTGGAATGACGTAGTAGACAACGCCGTTGCTACATACTCATGGATAATATCCAACACACTCAGTTTTGCCAGTTCCGTCAACTATCTGAAAAATGAGTATCTCGATTATGAAGATCTTACAGGCACCGCCTCTTTGAACTGGACACCCAGCAAAAAGCACTCCGAAACATTTTCAATTGTTGCTGACAATACAAAAACACAAGACGGTACGAACACTTTTATCTCGGTTAATCAAAGCGGAAATTACAATATAACAGACAACTTTTCTACAAATCACGGTTTTCAGGTCTATAATGCAAGTGGCGATCT
>CAYZMY010000042.1:4201-9216 GCA_964479605.1 uncultured Campylobacterales bacterium
GACAATGCACTGAGTTACTGGAGAGCAGTAGGATACAACGGAAAAATGACCCTTAAAGCCGGACTTATATACTCTGTCGGTACATTCGCAAACAGGATGAATCCATACGGCAACTTCTCATTCTTTTATATGCTCCGAAGAGACTTGATGTTCAAAACGGTTGCAAGAGTTTCAAGTGATACCGCATATAATGTTACATCCTATACAGGTACTGCCGACCTCATTTATAGAATCAGAAAGATTGAGATGAGAACAGGTGTACAGATGTCAAGACAGAGCGGCGGTACATTCGGATACAGGAACCATATCAACTACTTTTTTAGAATAAGCAGAAGAATATAACGGGGGAAAAATATGAAAAGACTTATAGGTTCTACTCTGCTTACATGCCTTATGGCGCTGCCTCTTTTGGCTATAGATAAGCCGGTATGGCCGCAGCCGCCGGAAAAGCCGAGGATCAAATATGAAAAGAGTATTACAAAAGCCGAAGACCTTGATATAAAAAAAGGATTTTTCTCAAAAATATGGGATTTCTTCGCAGGCGCTGAAGAGACAATACTGGTAAAACCGTTTGGTATCCATGCAGATAACGGAAAAATTTATGTAACGGACGGAGCTCTTGCTACAGTTTTTATTTTTGACAGAGACCACAACAAAATGAAGACGATTCAAGGATTCAAGTCTGAAAAATTTATCTCTCCCATTGATATAGCTACCGATAAAAAGGGAAATATCTATGTCACCGATTCAGTCAGAAAGTCCGTTTATATTTTCAATGACAAAGGTATCGCACTTAGAAAAATAGGCTCAAAAAACGGCCTGCAAAGACCTACAGGAATCGCAATTGACAAAAAGAGAGATATACTCTATATAAGCGATACACTATCTTCGGAAATAAAGAGGTTCTCTCTAAAAGATAAAAAAGAACTTGCACCGATCGGCTCAAAAGGCAGCGGGAGAGGTGAGCTTAACAGACCCACATTCATAGCACTGGACAGTGATGGAAAACTGTATGTTTGTGACTCTATGAATTTCAGAATCAAAATCTTTGACGAAGATGGAAAATTTTCAAAATCATTCGGCAAACTCGGAAATACTATAGGAAGTTTCTCCAGTCCTCGTGGAATCGCTGTCGACAAGGACAGAAACATCTATGTTACGGATACTCTTTTCAATGCAGTTCAAATATTTGATAAAAAAGGTGACCTTCTACTGGTGTTCGGTTCAGAAGGAAAAGGACCCGGTAAATTTTTCGGACCGGAAGATATAGCAATTTCCAAAGATGGAAAGGCTTATGTCACAGACTCATACAATATGAGAATAGAAGCTTTTGACATTTTAAGCTATAATAAAAGCAAATGAGGTGACGGCAATGGGAAAGATTACATTCATAAGATATATATCGGCAGCACTGTTAACCTTCACCTGCTCGTATGGAACTATTCTAAATACAAAACACAACCTGTCGGCAACCGGTCCCGGAACGATCAAGGCGACAAGTGAACAGGAAGTTTGTGTTTTTTGCCATATTCCTCACAATACCCAGCCGGGCAAGCCTCTGTGGAACAGAAAAATGCCTCAATCATCATACGTTATGTATGAAAGTGAATATCTCAAACGTACCAACTACCCACTTCCCGCCGATCTTGGGATTACGGAAGGAACTCCGGGATCACTCTCCAGACAATGCCTAAGCTGCCATGACGGGACGGTTGCGATAGGTTCAATCTACATGGTCAGAGGAAGCGTTCTGGGCAACACGCTTATCGACATGATGGGCGTAGGAAGCGCAGGCATGATGCCTTCTGATGCAAACGGTTTTATAGGGACAGATCTCACAATACACCACCCGGTAGGTATCGAGTATGACCCTACCAATGTAAAGACTTTCGGTATCGGTCAGAAGACAATCGAACTGAAAACTACTCCTGATTCACCTTTGAAACTCTATACATACAATGGCAAGAGGTACGTAGAGTGCACATCCTGTCATGATCCGCACTTGGAAGACTACAAATTTCTAAGAGTTCACAGCGATACCAACAATGCCATAAATGTAAGAAACACATGCACATCTTGTCATGATAAAAACCCGGGTGTACCGTGGCCTACATCACATGAAGTGATGGGTGCACCATATTGGGATCGTGCGCTTTGGGATAAATATAACGGCGGAAAAGCAATTTCAGTAGCTGATCTCTATTGTGCCAACTGCCATACACCGCATAACGGAAAAGGTAAACCCTATCTTCTGAGGCAGGTGGAGCAGAATACCTGTTATATGGGAGCAGCAAGTGCAAGAAATGTCGCACCCTGTCACGGAACCGGAACCACATGGGCTGGTAACGATATAGAGTCTATCCTCAACCGTCCTTTTGCACACCCTGTAAATACGATAGACGGAGTACACACAAACTTTGACACTCTTTACGGCTACGGTTCCACTGAAGGTGACCCCGCTGCAAGTCACAGTGTCAAGTGGAGCGATTCGAAGCATGCAGAGTGTATGGACTGCCACAACCAGCACAGAGTAGGCGGCCGCAACCATATAGGAACACAGGTTGAAAGCGTAAACAAACTCTACCCGGACAATCCATCCAATGCAGTTTCCGGTGTTCTTAGAAACGTTCAGGGAGTCGAGCCGACATGGCCGGCAAAATGGACGCAGCCAACAACGTTTACGACACTTGCAAACTCCGAAAAAGAGTACCAAATATGTCTCAAGTGCCACTCTTACTGGGCACTCGGACCGACTCTGGCCCAAAATGCCGGAGAGGTGGCAACAGGCGCAACAGACAACTGGATAGATGTTGAAGGTGTGAGGGCGACCGATCAGGCGTTTGAGTTCAACCCGAACAACAAGTCTGCACACCCTGTCGTTATGGCTCTAAATGATATGTCCGGCAATTATGCGCCGAAAGGGCTCGATACATGGGGCACAACAAATGTAATGAAATACCCGTGGAACCAGAATCTCGGAACCCAGACGATGTACTGCGCCGACTGCCATGGTACCGACAATGAAGACAGCGGCGATCCGAAAGGTCCGCACGGTTCAAGTTACAACTTCATGCTTAAAGGCCCCAACCACTACTGGCCTACTAAACCCGACGGAACACTCTTCAGAACCGGAGATATACAATCTGACGGGAATGTACCGGATCTCTTCTGTGCCAACTGCCATAACCTCAATTACCCTCACAAGCAATGGGCAATGCCGATGCAAAGACGAAATATTGCCTGCGTAGAGTGCCATGTTGCAGTACCTCACGGTTCACCGGTATCAAGGCTCATCGGATATGAAAATTTCCCTGAGCCATATAACTATAACTATAACGGTACTAAAATGTTGAAAATTACCGGATACAAAAAAGCCAATCCATCCACAAGCCATAGAAGAGACAATATTTATGTCGGCGGAGGCAGAGGCGGTGGAGGCGGGAGCGGATGTGGTGGATGCCACAGAAGGCAAGCTTACTCTTACGCCGATAACGGTAGTGGTTATGATCCTGTAGACCCTCTCCCATAACTTGCCGTTAAATTTGACTTTCGGATTCAATCTTAGAATCCGAAAGTGTGCAATTGCCCAGTGCGGTAATAATAAACTGGAAACCTTTAATTATTTCCAAAAAATCCGATATTTTTAAAGAAGTCTGTTTTAATATTGATAAAAAAGGAGTTCCGATGAGAAAAATGAGCAAGTATCTGATAATGATACTTTTGGCACACACCTTCGCATTCGGAACCATTTTAAATACCAAACACAATCTCTCCACCGCAGGCACCGGAACGATCAAAGCGACAAGCGAGCAGGAGGTCTGCGTCTTCTGCCACATACCTCACAACACCCAACCGGGCAAGCCCCTGTGGAACCGATCCATGCCGACATCATCCTACATCATGTACGAAAGTGAATATCTTACACGAACCAACTACCCTCTTCCTGCAGATCTGGGTATATCCGAGGGAACTCCCGGATCGCTCTCCAGGCAGTGTTTAAGCTGCCATGACGGTACGGTCGCGATAGGCTCAGTCTATATGGTACGAGGTACCGTACTCGGAAATACGCTTATAGACATGACAGGCGTGGGTGTAGACGGAATGATGCCTGTAGACGCAAACGGTTTTATAGGAACAGACCTTACAATCCACCATCCCGTCGGTATAGAATACGACCCGACAAACGTAAAGACATTCGGGGTAGGCAGCAAGACGATCGAACTCAAGACTACGCCCGACGCTCCGCTTAAACTTTATACTTACAATGGCAAAAAGTATGTGGAGTGCACATCATGCCACGATCCCCATCTTGAAAATTACAAGTTCCTAAGAGTAAAAAACAGTACCAACAATGCGGTAAATGTAAAAGATACCTGCGTCTCATGTCATGACAAAAATCCCGGCGTTCCTTGGCCTACTACACACCAGGTCATGGGAGCTCCCTATTGGGATCAGGCATTGAAAGACAAGTATAACGGCGGAAACAGTGTTTCTGTTGCTGATCTCTATTGTGCCAACTGCCATACACCGCATAACGGAAAAGGTAAACCCTATCTGCTGAGACAGGTGGAGCAGAACACATGCTATATGGGAGCAGCGGCAACCAGAGATACGGCTCCCTGCCACGGAACCGGAACTACATGGGGCGGAAACGATATAGAGTCTATCCTCAACCGTCCTTTTGCACACCCTGTCAATACAATAGACGGAGTACACACAAACTATGACACTCTTTACGGCTACGGATCGACGGAAACAGACCCTGCAGCAAGCCACAGTGTCAAATGGAGCGATTCCAAACATGCGGAGTGTATGGATTGCCACAACCAGCACAGACTTGGTTCCAGAAACCATATAGGTACCCAGTCCGACAGTGCTACAAAACTCTATCCTGACACCCCTTCCAACGCGGTATCTGCCGTTTTGGACAGGGTACAGGGAGTAGAACCGACATGGCCCTCAAAATGGACACAGCCCACATCTTTCACGACACTTGCCTACTCTCAAAAAGAGTA
>CAYZMY010000043.1:0-9210 GCA_964479605.1 uncultured Campylobacterales bacterium
AACGTCGCCTTGGTGTGAGTCTCGGACTCAAAGGCGAAAGAAGACTCGCGGGAAAAAGCGCGATTGAGAAAAGACCGTACGCTCCCGGACAGCACGGCCAGCGTAGAACGAAGATCAGCCAGTACGGACTTCAGCTTCGTGAAAAGCAGAAGGCGAAGTATATGTACGGCGTTGCGGAGAAGCAGTTTAGAAGACTCTTCAAAGATGCAAACCGCATGGAAGGCAATACGGGAGAGAACCTGATAGCGCTTCTTGAGAGAAGACTTGACAACGTAGTTTACAGAATGGGCTTTGCCACGACTCGTGCTTTTGCGAGACAGCTTGTGACACACGGCCATATTCTTGTAGACGGCAAACGTGTGAATATTCCCTCATACCGCGTAAAACCGGGACAGAAGATTGAAATACGCGAGAAGAGCAAGAACAACCCGCAGATACAGCGCGCCATTGAGCTTACAAAGCAGACCGGTATGGCCCAGTGGGTTGATGTTGACGAAGCAAAACTGTTTGGTATCTTTACACGTATCCCGGAGCGTGAAGAGGTAGTTATCCCTGTAGAAGAGCGCTTGATCGTCGAGCTTTACTCTAAATAATAGTTAAAAGCGAGTTGCCCATGAAAAGAATAAAAATATCACCTTTTATGCCGAGTGAAGTCAACATTGAGCAGACCGGTGCAAACAAAGTTCGCATCACTGCATTTCCGTTCGAGACGGGCTATGCTGTTTCACTGGCCCACCCGATCAGGCGTCTGCTTCTCGGGAGTACGATCGGATATGCTCCGATCGGCGTGAAGATAGAGGGGGCATCTCACGAGTTCGACTCTGTACGCGGAATGCTTGAGGATGTCGCCGTATTTATCATAAACCTCAAAAACCTGCGCTTCAAGCTCAAAGGTGATGAGAAAAAAGCTGAAGTCAGCTACAGCTTCAGCGGGCCTGTTGAGATAAAAGGTTCTGACCTGAACAATGATCAGGTGGAGGTTGTAACACCTGACGGTTTCCTGGCGACACTGAATGAGGATGCGGAACTAAACTTCTCGCTGCTCATACATCAGGGAATCGGCTATGTTCCGAGTGAAGATCTCAGAGACAGTCTGCCGGAAGGCTACATCAGCCTGGATGCATTCTTCACTCCGGTGCGAGCAGCAAGCTATACAATTGAAAACATGCTTGTAGAGGATAACCCGAACTACGAGAAGATCGTGTTTGACATCGAGACAGACGGACAGATCGATGCGATAACCGCATTTAAGAATACTATAGAGGTTATGTATCGACAGATGTCTGTTTTCAACAATATTCTCGATATCGATGTGGCAGCCGAAGAGAGTTCGGCGGCTTCTGAGAGCCCGATAGTCAAGCAGCTGATGCAGGGACTTGAGTCTCTGGGACTGAGCGCAAGGAGCTTTAACTCTCTTGAGCGTGCAGGTCTAAGATTTATCGGCGAGCTTGCACTTATGAGCGAGAACGAACTCAAAGAGATAAAAAATCTCGGTAAAAAATCCCTTGAGGAGATCAAAGAGAAACTGGAAGAAGTCGGTTTCCCTGCAGGCTCCGAACTTGAGGAAGAGGCCGAGAAGCAGTTAAAGAAAAAGATCGAGCAACAAAAAAACAAGAATGAAGGATAGACGATGAGACATCGACATGGATATCGAAAACTGAGCCGAACATCAGCTCATCGCGCCGCTCTTCTTAAAAACCTCTCCATTGCCCTGGTTCAGAATGGCCGTATAGAGACCACTCTGGCTAAAGCGAAGACCCTGAGAAGTGTTTTCGAGAAGCTTGTGACGCGTGCAAAAGCGGGGGACTTTAATGCCCACCGTGCAGTATTTGCAAAACTCCAGGACAAAGCTGCCACCAATAAACTGGTGGAAGAGATTGCTCCGAAATATGCCGAGAGAAACGGCGGATATACAAGAATAATCAAAACTCGCCAAAGACGCGGAGATGCCGCTGAAATGGCAATTATAGAACTGGTATAGTTCGCTTTTCGGGGCCTCTGCCCCGAAATTAATCTCTCCTAAACTCATAAAACCACTTCTCGTTCCGGTTGTAAAAACTTCACTTTTTTGATATTATAGATATACTATACGATTACGATTTTAGGACGATAGATATGATACCATTCAGTGATGAAGATCTTTACCCGGCAGTAGAAACCGTGATCGAAAAAGTACGCCCTTCGTTGGCTCTTGACGGCGGCGATATAAAACTGCTCGGCGTCAAAAACGGAAAAGTGTATGTTCAGTTGCAGGGAGCCTGTGTAGGCTGTGCCAGCAGCGGGAGTACTATCAAGTACGGTGTGGAACGACAGATGCGTATGGATATTCACCCCGAAATTGAGGTGATCAGTGTGCCGGTGGGTCTTGAAGACCAGTGGGACAAGATGGAATAAGGAAATGATGAGAAACAAAGAGAATAGAAAAATTCTGGATCGTGCGGAAAACCTTTTTTACAGGGGTGATTACGATGAAGCATTGAGAATGTATGGAATTTTGCTGAAAGACTGCCCGGGACTTGAAGAGGCCAGAATCGGTGCGATACTTAGTGATATTGCACTTGAGAATGATGAAGAAGCACAGGCACTTTTCGAGTATTATCAGGTTCTGAAAGAAGAAGGGCAGGATGAAGCTGAGCAGATTATCGAAGAGATGATAGGCTCGCTTGATGATGCTCTTGAGAAGATTTCGGATCTGCTTGAAGGAAATTTTTTCGCCCGTGACGAGTCTGCTGACGGTATTACATACAGCGATTTCAAAGAGCTTGTGGCACTTAGAGGAAGTTTCAGAAGGGCATTTGAAGATATTATGTTCTCTACCAAAGTTGTAATTACCGAAAAAGAGGAGCTGCTCGACTTTTTGCAGCAGCTTGTTGAAAACGGTTTCAACGAGATGGCGATGCGCTACATCGAAGGGGCGGCGGTTGCCTATCCGGGAGAAGAGAGGATTCAGGATCTGATCGAAAAGATCAAGGGCTGAATGTGACGGTTGATTTTTCCGGCATAGGCCGAGTAACGGACGATAGCCGTGATGCGCAGAAAGGCGTCCTCTTTCTTGCTACTGCGCAAAATAACATCTACAAAGAAGAAGCTCTTGCCAGAGGATCAGAAAGTATAACTGCGCGAGAGCTTTATGAAGCCCTGGGACTTGGTGAAATGGAGACGGTAGGAATTACCGGAACAAACGGAAAAACCACCACAGCGGCTGCAATCTACTCAATACTGCTCGACCTTGGCTACAATGCGGCGCTTCAGGGAACCAGAGGCCTCTTTGTAAACGACGAAAGAGTAGAGGAGAAATCCCTAACAACACCCCCCACACTCGCCACATTTGCACATATGTTCGATGCCAGGAGAAAAGGGTGCGAGTTTTTTGTGATGGAGGTCAGTTCACATGCAATCGATCAAGACCGTATCGGCGGAATCGATTTCTCTCTCAAAATTCATACCAACATTACAAGCGACCATCTGGACTATCACGGCTCCATTGAGGCTTACAGGGCTGTAAAGAGCAGCTTCTTCCAGGACAGCGGAAAGAAACTGATAAACCGCGACGAAGAGATTTTGAAGTTCAATCCCAAAAACGCTTTCGGATACGGCATAGAAAATCCGGCAACCTACAAGGTAATGGCATATACACTTGGAGGCGGCGTAAGCGGGGTATTGAAACATTTTGAGAATGTTGTGCCATTCGAGACGTCACTGCACGGCTTTTTCAACCTGTACAATATAACTGCCGCCATAGCTGCCGTGCATATACTTACAGATGAGGACCTTGCAGATATATGCGAAGCGGCTGAAAATTTCGGCGGAGTTGCCGGGAGAATGGAAATAGTAAGCGAAAATCCTCTGGTGATAGTAGATTTTGCGCATACCGAAGACGGCATTCGACAGGTACTCGATTCGCTCAAGGAGAAAGAGGTACGGGTTGTTTTCGGTGCCGGAGGAGACAGGGATGCAAGCAAGCGTCCCGCTATGGGGCGGGCTGCCGCTTCAATCGCCAAGAAGGTCTATATCACCAGCGACAATCCAAGAAGCGAAGATCCGAAAAAGATTATTGATGAGATTTCCGAAGGAATAGAAGAGAAGCAGAAGATAGAAAAGATCGTAGATCGTAAAGCCGCTATTGAGCGCGCTCTTATGGAACTTGGACCGTCAGAAGCGCTGCTTGTACTCGGCAAGGGAGACGAAACGTGGCAGGAGTTTGCGGATAAGAAGATTCCATTCGACGACAGAGAGGTTATACGCGGGATTCTCAGTCGTCGCTGAAGCGGGCATATATAGGGTTGTGGTCAGATACGGGTGAATCGATGACCATGGACGATATAGGTCTCAGGCCGCGATAGTAGATATGGTCAAGCGGCCTTCCGAGTATCGACTTTATCTCTTTTCCGTTTTCCGGCAGAAGCCGTTTTAGTCCCGATCTTTCCGTCAGCTCCTCTATAGACTCCTGTCTTTTGCGACTCCATGTGTTGAAGTCACCGGCAACTATGAAACTCTCCTCTTCCACACTCTCTATCAGTTCGGTTATCCTGCCGAGCTCTTTCTCAAAAAGTCTGTATGGAACGAAATTTATCGCATGCAGATTCAAAAGTGCCAGTTTTTTCCCGCCATGAAGTGCATGAAGGCTCAACAGTGCACTTTTTTTTGTGGCTATGCCGGCTTCACGCACCTTGGTCCTGAAAAGAGTCTGAGTTAAGATAGGAAGTTTTGAGAGTGTCATAACCCCGAAATGGTGGCGGTTGCGTACAAAGTTGCAGCTTAGAGCACAGCAGAAGTTCTGAAAGTGACCCGGCATGCCGGACTCTGAAATTTTAACCTCCTGGAGGGCGATAAGTTCACTTGGATAGTTCATCAGAAGGTGTGAAAACTCGCGCTGAAACTCTGCACTTAAAGAGCGCTTCTGTATATTCCAGCATAAAAATCCGAACGAGCGGGGATCTGTTTTTATCATAACCTGATTATACCAGCGGAGCAAGAATACGCATAAAGTTTTCCGTATGGGTCGTGAAAACTTTTTCTGGCGGTCTGTATGGGATACAGTCGGCCGAAATAGTCTCCATCCACTCCTCTATCTCCTCTATTTGCGCTTCGGAGTAGATGAAACTTACAGCCTCAAAATTGTAAAAGAGACTCCTGTTGTCGAAATTTACAGATCCGATGCTTGCACAGCTGTTATCGAAGAGTATGGCCTTTGCATGTAAAATTTTGCCTCTGTGAAGCAGTATTTTGGCGCCGCCGGAGCTTAGCTCACGCAGATAGCTTCCGCGTCCTATATCGGAGATTTTATGATCTGAGTGTTCAGGTACTATCACTGTGACTTTTACACCCCTGTGCATAGCGATAACAAGAGCCTGCATGAAATCCTCGTTCAGAACAAAGTATGGAGTTACTATCTTGATCTGCGAAGAGGCCGAGTAAATAAGACTCAAAATCGCTTCAACAAGTGCTTCTGACGGTGTGTCGGGTCCGGAAGGTATGACCTGTATGGAGGCTGAGCCGAACTTCTGCAAAGGCGGTTCGGGAATCTTCGGGGTACTGTTTGTGGCAAAAGCCCAGTCCATAGCGAATATCTGGGCATAAAAATGTGTGGCCTGACCCTCTATGCGGCATAAAAAGTCTGTATACACGGTTGCATCTATATCTTTCGCGAAATAAGCTTTTGATAGATTCATGCCTCCCGCGAACATTTCTCTTCCATCGAATATGAAGATTTTTCTATGATTTCTGAGGTTTATGAAGTTCCTGAGCGGAAGTCTCAGAAAAGGCATAAAAAAAGCCACCTGCACACCGCTGGCTTTCAATCTCTTCAACGGCTTCGGAAAAAGATAGAGTTTCAAAGAGCCGATGGAGTCGAGCAGCAGACGTACCCTGACGCCGTCAGCGGCTTTTTTGCACAGCAGTTCGACGAGAGGCACGGTAGTTTCGTCCAACACAAACTGATAGACACAAAAATCTATTGTCCGCTCCGCCCTTTTTATCGACTCAACCATCGCATCGTAAACATCAGGAGGCGAATCTATAAGAGTGAAACTGTTATTCTGTGTAGCCGGGGGGATACCGTCTGTACGCAACAGTTTCTCTACCGGATGTCTGCTCTGTTTAGGTTCGCTCTCTATCGGTTTGAGCGAAAATCGGAATTTCTGGTAGCGCTTGATAAGTTTTCTGTGGCCGAAGAGGAAATAGAAAGGGACCGCAATATAGGGGAATACAAATATGGCAAACATCCATGCGATCATGCTGCTTGGAGAGCGGCGCGTGGCTATCATATGCAAGAGTGCGGTGATCGCCAGAATTTCGCCTCCAACCAAAGAGGTGTAGTAAAGAAGCGGCTGCATGTCCATGAATGTGTCTCATTTTTTTGTAAATTCTGGTAAAATTATAGTGTAATTCTAGGTTAAGACTCAAATACTATAATTTGGACAAAATTTATCTTAATTAAAGAAGGATTGGAAGAGATGGGAATACCACAACCGGCATTTTATATTTTCAAGTGCGAGCAGTCTTCACCTCCGGGTATGCCGAAGCCAAGCTGTGTAACAAACGAAAATCGTGACCTTTTTCAGCATCTGGCGCAGCGCCTTATGGAGAAAGGTATTATCGGAACGGTTCAGCCTGTGCGAACCGGATGCCTGAACCGCTGCAGCTACGGTCCTGTTATGCTTGTTGAGCCGGGCCATGTAATGTATGCTGCTCTTACAAAAGAGAAGATAGACCGCATAATCGACGAACATATTATAGGCGGCAAAGTGGTCGAAGAGTTTGTCATAGAACATGAGGCGTGGGACGATCCGATAACGCCCGAACAGATGATTAAGATGACCGGAGCCAGATAGATGCGTATAGAGATGCTCTACTCTAAAATCCACCGTGCGACGGTGACGGATGCCAACCTCAATTATGTCGGCTCCATCACCATAGACGAGGATCTCCTCGATGCCGCCAAGATGCGCGTGGGGCAGAAGGTGGAGATACTAAACATCAATAACGGTGAACGCTTCAGTACGTATATTATAAAGGGTGAGCGCGGCAGGGGAGACATCTGCCTCAACGGTGCTGCCGCCAGAAAGGCGCACCAGGGGGACAAGATCATCATTGTCGCTTACGCATCCTATGACGAAAAAGAGATCGACAGCTACAAGCCGACGGTTGTACTGATGAACGAAGATAGCAATACTATAGCTGCCGTTCACGAGGAGATATAGATGTTTGAAGGCATGGATATGGGTGATCTGGGCAAGATGCTCGAAGAGGTGCAGAAAAAAGCCCGGGAGCTTGAAGAGAAGAGCGAGTCGATCGAACTCACCGCAAAGAGCGGAGGCGGTCTCGTCAAGGTTACCGCAACCGGAAAGGGTGAGATTGTAGATATAGATATAGATGACTCGCTTCTTGAAGACAAAGAGGCTCTTCAGATACTGCTCATTTCAGCCGTCAACGATGTCATAAAAATGGTCGAAGATAACAAAAAGAGTGCCGCAATGAGTATGATGGGCGGCATCAACCCCTTTGCAGGAGGGGGCAGCAGCCCGAGCTGATGCTGTTGCGTCTCCTGCTTACAGCTTCTGTTGCACTCCTCTACCCCCTTTTTGCCGAAACTAAGAGCTGCTTCTCTTTCTTCCCTGACAGCTATATTGTGATCGACGGCCATCCAGCTTTCGCCGTCAAAAAAGATACTTTTTTATCTTTGAAGTGCCCCTCCGGAAAAAAGATTATCGCCCAGGACCCTTTCAGGGGCCTTTGTCTCTTTGAGCAGAAGGTCTCGAAACCCCTTCCTCTCAGCGACGCAAAGCCACCGCTATATATATGTCCCGACAAAAAAGAGTATGACCGCCCGATACGCTCTTTTCCTGTCTCAATTTTTGCCGGAGAACTTGTTGTGCGTCCGGGTCATGAAGGTGCCCTTTTTGGGGGGTGCTGCAGGCTGGCCGGAATTTTTTATGCCGACGGCCGATGGTTCGATGCCGCTTCGATACGGAAGCTGATGAAGGGCGACACCTACCACGCTGATATAGGTGTGCGCTTTGCGACTGCCGACGGAAGCGTGATTGTGGAGAGTGTAGACCCTTTTGCCGGTTCAGGGTTTGAGCCGCAGGACAGGGTACTGAAAGTGCGAAACAGGAGTATGCCCGGCTTGAGAGAGATAAGGGCGGCGGTTGACGGCTGCAAAGAGGGCCGAATGCTGCCGTTTGTTGTAGAGAGAGACAAAAAGAGACTGAATATAGAGGCAAGATGCTTTGAGCGCATGGGCGGAGGGGAGATATCGGACACCTTTTTGGAGCGTTTCGGCATATTTTTCTCAAAATCACTGCAGATCAAAAGGGTAGATCCTTCGTCAATTGCTTACAAAAAAGGGCTCAGAAGAGGCGACAGCCTGCTGATGATCGACGGAAAAGCGGTAGATGACGAAGCACAGGTGAGGGCAGTTTTGAGCCGATACTCCATGCAGAAAGGCACACCCGCAAACATGCTTTGGGAGCGTAGCGGGCTTCAGTTTTTTTTACTCCCAACTTCGCTATAATTCGCAAAATATATTGAGGGTCTATATGCAGCAATTCGAAGCCTATCTTAGGTCGAACATTCCCAAAGCTCCAAGCTTCCACCCGACATTCGACGAAGCTCTCGGAGCTATGCTCACAGCAGGCGGAAAGCGCTTCAGGCCCCAGCTTCTTCTGGCAGTGGTAGAAGCCTTCACGCCGCTGCTTCGTGAAGGTGCATATCCGGTGGCGATGGCAGTGGAGATGCTGCATACATACTCGCTTGTCCACGATGATCTACCGGTAATGGACAATGCGGACCTTCGCCGCGGGGAACCGACGTTGCACAAACGTTTCGATGAGGTGACGGCAGTTTTGGTGGGTGATGCTCTCAATACCCATGCGTTCTATCTTATAGCCGATGCACCGCTGCATAGTGACGTGAAAGCGGCTCTTGTGAAAGAGCTCGCATACAGCGGCGGAATAGGCGGTATGGTTCTCGGGCAGGCGATAGACTGCTACTTCGAGGGCGAGAAACTGAGTGCAGAGCAGGTAGATTTCCTGCATGAATACAAAACAGGCAGGCTGATAGCGGCGAGTCTGAAAATGGGAGCGATTATAGCCGGGCTGGATGATGAGATGCAGCAGAGGCTTTTTGAGTTCGGGCTCGACCTGGGTCTGCTCTTCCAGATACAAGACGACATCATAGACGCTACCCAAAGCAGTGAAGATGCGGGCA
>CAYZMY010000044.1:0-9017 GCA_964479605.1 uncultured Campylobacterales bacterium
TCTGTTTCACTGATTATGATTCCGTCGACAAACGTATACTCTTCGTCAACCGGTTTCGTTCTCTCCATCAAGGCTCCATCTTTATTATGAATAAAAACAATAAAACCTCCTGTCAGTATATGCTCTCTTTTTCCGATTTTTTCGGGAAAAAGCCGTGTATCTGCACTGTTTGACAGGACGTCTGATTCGAATAGAGAATAATAACACAAACTTCTATGAGTTTTGCTTATTCCCAATCACTTATATATCGGAACTTTCAAACAATTTTCAAGTAGGTGTGGAGTGTTTGCGCATCCTTTTCACTCAATACATCGGAGAGCTCTTTTATATCGGCATTTCTTATCGCCTCAAAAGAGCCGAAAAAGTCGAGCAGCCTTTTAACTTTTGCGGGGCCGATCCCTTTGGCTTTCAGCAGAGATATCTCTTTTTCTTCTTTGAGGCGCTGTTTTTTGTGAAACGATATGGCGAAACGGTGCGCTTCGTCACGAAGGCGCTGAAACCATTGAAGTCTGCTGTCGCTCGGCATGAGCCGCAATACCCCGTCGGAGGTATGAAGAATATCTTTTGCTGCACCTTTTGCACGGTGCGCTCTGGCGTCTATCTTCTCTTTTGCAATCCCGACGACAGGCAGGTTGACCCGGGCCTCTTTCAGGAGGTTTGCTGCCAGGTCACGGAGTGTTTCTCCGCCGTCTATAACCCACAGATCAGGAGGCGGATATTTCTCAAAAGATGAGATCCGCCGGCTCAGCGTCTCTCTCATCTGGCCGTATTCGTCCCTGGCGTCAAGATTGTAGTGTCTGTAGCTCTCTTTGTCCCATATATCCCCATCCATTACAACCATCGCTCCGACACTCGCTTTTCCCATTAAATGTGAGTTGTCGAAAATTTCGACTCTCCGGGGAGGGGTCGGCAGGTCCAGCAGTTGTGCTATCTGCTGCGGAAGCCGGGATTTAGGCCTGTTTTTTTGCTGCTTTAGAAGCTCTTTTGCATTTTGCAGGCCGAGCTCAACGACTCTTTTCTTGCTGCCCCTTCTGGGAGAAACGATGGAAATTCTTCTGCCTACTCTTATGCTGAGCAGATCCGAAAGCTCTTCCGCCTCTTCGAGAGGATGGGCGGTGAGTACGGTATTTGCGGTAAAGGGTGTATTGTTTCCGTAAAATTCGAGAATGGCACGCCTGTAAATCTCCTGAATATCGATATCTTCCTGCATGCCGAAGTGTGTGTGGCTGGAGGCTACGATTTTGCCTTCGCGCATGAACATCCTGACTATCACTCCATTGGACTCATCATAATCTACGGTAAAGATATCCAGGTCTTCGAGCCTGGCCAGGTCCGCACTGGAGAACTCTTCGATCTTTCCTATAACATCTATGCGGTCACGAATTTCCGCAGCCTCTTCAAAACGCATCGATTCAGCATAAAAAGACATCTTCTCTTTCAGGGCCGAAATGAGCCTCTTTTTGTTGTGTATATAACCGAAAGCCTCTTCGACGAGCTTTGAGTACCCCTCTTCGTCGATTTTGCCTTCGCAAGGTGCTTTGCAGCGCCCTATCTGGTGGAAAAGACACGCTTTTTTGCCTTTGAGGCACCCCTTTTTCTGTACAAGAGGCACCAGTTCGTACAGTGATGACAAAATAGCCTTTGCCCCTGTCGGGAAGGGGCCGAAATACTTGACGTTTTTCCCTTTTACAACTTTCCTTGTAAGCTCGAACCGTGGAAAAGGGAGGCTGAGGTCTATGTAGATATAAGGGTATGTTTTGTCGTCTCGCAGAAGGATGTTGTATTTCGGCTTCAGCTGTTTGATAAGGGAGTTTTCCAGCAGCAGGGCATCGCTTTCGCTCTGTGTGACTATTGTCTCTATTCTTGCTGTCTGGCTGATCATTCTGTATATTCTGGGGCCGAGATTCGGAGCCGGCGAAACATCGGGTGTCAGCCTGAAATAGCTTTTTACACGTTTTTTGAGGCTCTTCGCTTTTCCTACATAAAGAAGTCTGCCCTCTTTATCGAAATATTGGTAGATACCCGGTTTGTCGGGAAGGTTTTTCAGTGTCTGGAGCATTGTATGGTCTCTTTGAGCGCCTCGAACTCCTTTTTGATTCTCTCGTTTTTACACTCTATGCCGAAATCGCCGTCGGACCTCTCTTTATAGTGCGGAATCGTATCGGTACTCTTTTTCGGTTCTGGAGCGAACCTGGAGACGAAAGCTTTGATCTGGTGAATTTCGTGGGCGCTGCAAGCCTCCTGAAGCGGCGGAAGAGTGCTTAATAGGTTCTTAATTAAAGAGAGCTTATAATCAAATTCCATTTTAAAGGCGGGATGTTTCAGAGCAAAAAAGAGTGTTCCGTTTTTTACATAAATAAAAAGGATGCCGTGCCGCAGATTGAGGGGAAGTGCTTTTTTGATGAGTTGAAAACACTTCTGCTGCCGCAATACTGCATATGCCGGCTGTGAGAGCATATGATCGATAACCGTTTCAACTTTTTTCATACTCTTATTATATCATCACTTCTTTCACTGCTCCTTCTTGGGGCTGCGGGCTGCGGGTATAAAAAACCTCCCTACTATCCGAAAGAGAAGGAGAGCGTGAGCAGATGAAAAGCCATACAAAATATGATGTCATAATAATCGGAGCCGGCATAGCGGGTCTCTATTCTGCGCTACATATTCCCAAAGAGAAAAATGTTCTGATCCTCTGCAAGGATATTCCCTGGGAGTGCAACACTTTCTATGCACAGGGCGGCGTTGCGGCTGCCGTAGATGAAAGCGATGTTGAATCTCATATCAATGACACTCTGAAAGCCGGTGCAGGCCTTTGCAACGAAGAGGCTGTACGGACAATGGTGGAAGAGAGCCTTGAAGTCATTCCCGATCTGATCAGGCGCGGTTTCGAATTTGACCGCAATGAAAAGGGTGATCTGCTATATACGAAAGAGGCGGCACACAGCCGTCCGCGCATACTCCATGCGGGCGGCGATGCCACCGGACGCTATCTGCACCAGTTTCTTATGAAGCTAAACCCGCATCCGTTCATATACAATGTAAGGGTATTCGATCTCATGCGCTCGGGCGATACCTGTTACGGTCTGCGTGCCCTTATAAACGATGAGATAAAAGAGCTCTATGCCGACAATATAATTATCGCCAGCGGCGGAGTCGGTAGTCTCTACGCCTACCATACAAACTCCCGTACCATAAGTTCCGATATCCACGGTATCTGCCTTGAAAGAGGCATAAAGCTGGATATGATGGAGATGATGCAGTTTCATCCCACTGTATATGTAGACAATCCATGGGCAAGAAAGCAGCTGCTTACAGAAGCGCTGAGGGGCGAAGGTGCCCAGATAGTGGACGAAGAGGGAAGAAGATTTCTATTCGATTATGACGAACGCGGAGAACTTGCACCCAGAGATATCGTCAGCAGGGCGGTATTTGACTATAAAAAGAGGAGCGAGAGCCGGGTTTTCCTGAAGATGGATATGTTCGAAGAGGAGTTTTTCGCCCACAGATTTCCAAACATAAAAAATGCACTAGCCGGTCTCGGGTTTAATCTGCCGCACGACCTTGTTCCCATATCTCCGGCATTTCATTATGCAATCGGGGGGATAGTCTGCGACCTCGACGGACGCATACCCGGACTGGAAAATCTCTATGTTGTAGGGGAGGCCGCAAGCACCGGAGTTCACGGTGCCAACAGGCTTGCCAGCAATTCACTGCTTGAAGGTCTGGTTTTTGGAAGGCGTGTGGCGCTCAGGCTCAATAAGGAAGCCTTCTCGTGGAGCCAGAAACCGCCTTTCGCGGAGTTCAAGGGGGTGCTTATCGAAAAAGATGACACGATATTGAAGCAGCGGCTCAGAAGGACAATGTGGCAGGAGGTTGGAATCGTGCGTACCAGATCGGGGCTTAAGCGCGCACTCGATTTCGTCGATGATGTACAGCACCTTACAATCGGGCGCCTGCTTGCGTTGCGTCTTAAGACAGCTAGAAACATAATCGAAAGCGCATTGGCGAGAAGAGAGTCGGTTGGTGCTCACTATATATTGAACGAGTAGCTGAGCGATCACCCTTATAGGGAGGTCCGTTTTGCAGAAAATCGGAAAACGCTACAAAGTTTTGTCATAGTGACGATATTTAATCCACTATAACGTAAATCGATTTATATTCAAAAGAGAGCGCATTTAATGGGCGACCTCTTGGAGATTTTAAGATAAAGGCTGCAGAACAGCCGCAAAAACAATACTGTTGAAGAAGCCCAATATAAAGGAAAAAAATGCACGAAGCAACCATGCATCTGACAACTACATGGGTAGGCATAATCGACCTTGCTATATTCGTAATTGCCTACTATTTCATTGCGACCGAAGAGAAATACGAGATAAACAAAGCGAAACCGGCTCTTTTTGCCGGAACCTTTATGTTTATGCTTATCGGCGTATATTTCGCTGTAAACGGCCTGGACCCGAATCCTCTGCATCATGAGATGCAGAAACTTATCCTGGAGATTGCGGAGATATTCTTCTTCCTCTTCGTTGCGATGACATTCATCGAAACGCTGATAGAAAGAAAGGTCTTCGATGTACTCAAATACAAACTCGTATCAAAAGGCTACAGCTACAAGAAGCTCTTTTGGCTGACCGGCCTTTTGGCGTTTTTCATCTCTCCTGTCGCCGACAACCTGACTACGGCGCTCATTCTCTCTACCGTACTGTTTACGATAGACAAAGAGAACAGGCCGTTTCTCGTCGCCGGCGCCGTAAATATCGTCGTAGCGGCTAACGCCGGGGGCGCATGGAGCCCGTTTGGAGATATCACGACACTGATGGCGTGGACCGCAGGCAAGGGAGAGTTTGTGGACTTTCTCTACCTGTTCGTACCTTCTATAGCGGGCTGGGTTCTTACAGCATGGCTTCTGAGCCGTTACGTTCCGGATGGTGAACCCCATTTCGATGCCGCTACAGAAGATAGGCCGCAGATGAAAGAGGGGGGCAAAACGGTTATATGGCTCGGCGCTTCTACCATCGCCATTGCCGTCCTGGGCCACCAGTTTTTCCACTTTCCGGCGATGTGGGGCATGATGTTCGGCCTCTCTTTGCTTAAACTGCACTCGTTCAAACTCAAGCAAACAGGCCAGGGCGGTTACGACGTCTTTGTAAATATGAAAAAGGTCGAAAACGATACGCTGCTGTTCTTTTTCGGAATCCTCTCTGCCGTAGGTGCACTGCACTATCTTGGATACCTGGAATATGTTCACAGTCTTTACGGTCTGGTAGGACCGACGGCTGCAAACATCGGCGTAGGATTCATATCGGCCATTGTCGACAATGTACCGGTCATGAGCGCCATACTGAAAGCGAGCCCGGAGATGGGTATCGACCAGTGGCTGCTTGTAACTCTCACCGCCGGTATAGGCGGAAGCCTCATAAGTTTCGGTTCGGCTGCGGGAGTAGGAGTAATGGGGCGACTTCGCGGAATTTACACTTTCGGGGCCCACCTGAGGCTGGCTTGGACAGTCCTCGCAGGATACATTCTCTCGATGATTCTTTGGTATATACAGTTCGAGATACTCGGCCTATACTGATTATAATTACCGCACCAACTAAATAACTCCTTCTGCCTCCCGGCGGAAGGTTTCTGTTTGAACCCTTCCAAACTTTCAACAATCTTTCGTTAAAATAGCGCAACTATTTATCCTAAGGAACAGAATTTGAAAGATGTAAGCGTCATAGTGCTCGATTTCGGATCGCAGTATACGCAGCTGATAGCCAGAAGACTGCGCGAAGAGAAGGTCTACTGCGAAATAGTCCCCTATTTTACCAAAGCGGATGAGATCAAGGCGAAAAATCCAAAAGGTATAATTCTTAGCGGAGGCCCTGCTTCCGTTTACGATGAAGAGGCATTTGAGGTAGACAGAGCCGTTTATGATCTAGGGCTTCCGGTTCTGGGAATCTGCTATGGAATGCAGCGGATCGCTGTGGACTTCGGCGGCAAAGTGGTCCGCTCCACACACCACGAGTACGGAAAAGCGGAACTCCATTTTCATGAGGAGCACGGGCATACTTCACCGCTTTTTGAAGGGTGCCACGACGGTACGGTTGTATGGATGAGCCACAGCGATCGCGTTGAAACACTGCCTGAAGGTTTCAAACCTATAGCCTACAGCGACAACTCCCCATATGCCGCTATCGCAGACGAAAGCCGCAAAATATATGCGCTCCAGTTCCACCCGGAAGTCCACCACTCCGAAGAGGGGCATATAATGCTCAGAAACTTCGCTCGAAAAATCTGCGGTGTTAAAGATAAGTGGGATATGGGCCATTTCCTGAAAGAGCAGATTAAAAAGATACGTGCGCAGGTAGGCGACGGAAAAGTTCTGTGCGCGCTCAGCGGCGGAGTCGACTCTTCAGTTGTAGCGGCTCTGCTTTACGAGGCGATAGGCGACCAGCTGATACCGGTTTTCGTAGATAACGGGCTTCTTAGAAAAGGGGAGAGAGAGCAGGTCGAGAGTGTATTCAAAGTACACCTGAAAGTTCCGCTCATAACCGTGGATGCAAGTGAACATTTTCTGGTTAAACTTGCAGGCATAACGGATCCCGAAAAGAAACGAAAGATTATCGGCCATACGTTTATAGAGATTTTTGAAGAGGAGGCCAAAAAGCATGAAGGTATCAAATTTCTTGCGCAGGGAACCCTCTATCCGGATGTTATAGAGTCGATTTCGGTAAAAGGGCCGAGCGAGACGATAAAATCGCATCATAACGTCGGCGGTCTGCCGGACTGGATGGACTTCGAACTTATCGAGCCGCTTCGAGAACTATTCAAGGATGAGGTGCGCAGACTGGGGCTGGAGCTCGGGCTTCCCGACTCTTTGGTATATCGCCACCCCTTCCCCGGACCGGGACTGGCCATACGTATCATGGGAGAGGTCAATATATACGATCTCGACATTCTGCGCGAAGCGGATGTCATTCTGCTCGAAGAGTTGAAGGCGAGCGGCTACTATAACAAAACGTGGCAGGCGTTTGCCGTACTTTTGAATGTCAAGAGTGTAGGAGTAATGGGTGACAACCGCACCTACGACAATACGGTCTGTGTCCGTGTCGTAGAAGCGGTTGACGGAATGACAGCCACATTTGCGCACCTGCCGCACGACCTCCTGGAGCGCATAAGTCGCCGCATAATTAACGAAGTAGACGGCATTAACCGTGTCGTCTACGATATAAGTTCAAAACCGCCGGCAACCATAGAATGGGAATAGAACGACCCGTCTACCTCCTGTCGCCCACGCCTGCCGAGGGCGTGAGGCATCTCCCGATGATAGAATTTTCAAACATTCCGCAAAAGATCGACTTCACTCTTTATGACGGACTCATATTCACCTCCAAACAGGGTGTCATAGCGCTCGATAATATCAGCGGCGGAAGCTGGAAACAGATACCGGCGGCAGCTATCGGGAAGATGACGGCCGAAGAGATAGAAAAGAGGGGCGGGGAGGTAATTTTCGTCGCTTCGAAAGCTTACGGGGATGTTCTGGCCAAAGAGCTTTCCGACAGATTCGGATCGTTCAAATGGCTCTATCCGCGCCCCAGGGTGGTCGCCTCTAAAATCGCCGCAGACCTCCGCTCGGCCGGAATTTCGGTCGAGGAGAAGGTGATCTACGAGACGCTATGCAAAGAGTACGATGCCGGATCGAAGCCGGAAGAGGGAGCCGTTTTGATCTTCACATCTCCCTCTATTGTGAAATGTTTCCTGAAACAGTTCGGGTGGAATGAAAGCTATACCGCCGTTGCCATAGGCAAGAAAACCGCAGAAGCTTTTGAAGAGGGGATGGAATACCGGGTTTCTCCTTCACAGACCATAGAAGATACCATCGCATTTGCCCGGAGTTTATCCCAAATCTCGAAATAGGAATTCATGACTTTACATCATCATCGCATTCATGGGCTTCGCATAAAATAATCGCCGAACCTACGGGTGCGACTCATATTTTTTGCAAAACCACAAATACGAGCATAAGGCAAATACAAAGAATCCTATTTCGTTATTTGGGTTTATCAACCGCTTAAGCAAGTTGGAGTATAATTAAATTGACTGAGCGGTGCGCTATCCGCATTACGGGGGTCCAACACTTTGATATTGCGGGACAGCGTAGATGCACCGTGTGTCGGTAACTTCGTTTGAGCCGGTGCTCCCGGCGAGAAGTTGCCGCCTAAAGTGCATCTCCCTCCTGCATCGTTGGTCTGCTTTGGACCACACTTGAGCGTGAACGCCCGCTCGGTCCTTGTAATACCCTGAAAATTGATATTGCGCAGTACGCATATTCTCCTCACCTGTATGCCATGCATTTATAAGATGTCGAAGCGATGCAGAAGATGTGTATACTGCGAAATATCAACCGATACAATAAAATTAAGGCAGTCATATGAGAGTCATGGTAGTTGGAAGCGGGGGGCGCGAATATGCCATAGGGCGCGCCCTGCACAAAGACACAACGGTAGAGAAGATATATTTCGCGCCGGGAAACGGGGCTACACCCCAGCTTGGTGAAAATGTCGATATAAGCGATTATGAAGAGCTTGCCGACTATGTTGAAAAAGAGGGGATCGATCTGACCATAGTCGGTCCGGAAGCTCCTCTCGTCGGCGGAATAGTAGATATTTTCAAGGCACGAGACCTCAAGATATTCGGCCCGGGCAAAGAGGCTGCGCAGCTCGAAGGAAGCAAGATTTTTATGAAAAACTTCCTTGCCCGCCACAAAATTCCTACAGCAAAATATATAGAGACCGAGAGTGTGGAAGAGGCTTTCAAATTTATCGAAAATCTCAAGCCTCCCATCGTCGTCAAAGCAGACGGCCTCTGTGCCGGCAAAGGGGTTATAATCGCCCAAACTTACGACGATGCGAAAAAAGCGGCTTCACAGATGCTCAGCGGCAAATCGTTCGGAGATGCCGGTACGAAGATAGTGGTGGAGGAGTTCCTCGACGGCTACGAGTTGTCGCTTTTTGCGATCTGCGACGGGAAAG
>CAYZMY010000045.1:0-8537 GCA_964479605.1 uncultured Campylobacterales bacterium
TTCACTATTCACCATTCACTAAAAAACATGCTACGATACCATATTTTCCCGTTTTCTGACTTCCAGGAAGAGATCAAGGTTATCCAAAAAGAGATCTATCAGATAAGGATCGAATTTTTTTCCTCTCTCCCTCTTCATGAAATCTATGATCTCCTCTACCGGCCATGATCTTTTATATGCACGTTCCACGCTCAGGGCGTCGAAAACATCCGCTATAGCGACTATTCGACCGAATATATGAATCTCCTCGCCCTCTTTGGCATACGGATAACCGCTGCCGTCATAGCTCTCATGGTGTTCCATGGCTACTATGCGCGCAGCCTTCATGAAAGATCTTTCAGAGTTGCCGAAAAGCTCGCCGCCTATGACAGTATGCTCTCTTATGATCTTCTCCTCTTCCGGCTCCAGTTTGCCCGGCTTGAGCAGTATT
Source organism: uncultured Campylobacterales bacterium (assembly GCA_964479605.1). Lineage (GTDB taxonomy): Bacteria > Campylobacterota > Campylobacteria > Campylobacterales > Hydrogenimonadaceae > Hydrogenimonas. The sequence goes on from CAYZMY010000045.1 coordinate 431, forward strand.
TTGTCGGGTATGGCGATCTTGCCCACATCGTGCATAGGCGCTACGATTCCAAGCAGTTCTACCTCATCTTCGCTCAAACCTGCCAGACGGCCGAGAATACGGCTGTATTCGGCGACCCTTTTAACATGGTAACCGGTCTCCTGGGAGCGGCTCTCTACCACTTCACCGAGTATGTATAGCAGCTCTTTTTGTGTATTGCGTATCTCTTCGTTTAGCTTTATGATGTCCGTAATATCGTTATGGATGCTGATGATCTCCTCTATCTCGCCGCTGAGGCGGTATATCGGTATGAATACCGAGTCGGAAACGTACATCCTGCCGTTTCTGTCCATGCACTTGATGCGTCTTCTCAAAACAGAGCGGTTACTGATAGCTTCGGCAACCTTCGCCCTCAAGTCGGTTTCAAGATTCGGACATAACTGATAGAAAGAGCGCCTGACCAGCTCGTTTTTTTCGAATCCGAAAATCTTGTCGAATCTGCTGTCGGTTTTCAGTATCGTTCCATCTTCAAGAAAACGGCAGATAGCGGTACCTTCATTGATGGCGTTTTGGTACTGTTCGAGGAAGTGTATCTTTTCGTAGAGGGTATCTTGTGTCTGGTCGAGTTCGTTTTTCAAAAGTTTGCGGTAGTTGACCAGCTCCGTAATGTCGTCCAAAAGCATCATGAACTGGTAGGATGGGTCCATCGTATCGTAAATAGGGATCAGAGTCGCTTTGAATATAAGTTCACGGTCGAAATGGGATAACAGATTCACCTCTCCATACCAGCTTTCACCGCTTTCAAAAGCCTCGAACAGAGAATCATAGCGGTTGAAATTGTGGTCTCTGTAAAGGAGGTCTTCGAAAGGTTCACCGGCAAGGAGTTCCTGAGCATAGCCGAGCAGCATGGTCATTCCGTCATTTACCTGTTTTATTCTGCCCTTATCATCCAGATAGATCAGAAGAGCGCTCTCCTCTATCGCCAGATAGTGCTGTGCAAGAGTAGACTGTGTTCTGTATCTTGCGCGCTGTCCGAAAAGGCTTTCGGCAGTCTTCTCCACCGTCTTTATCAGATCGCTTATCTTTACCGGCTTCGGCAAAAAAGAGCTTATTTGAGCATCTATGGCTGCTGACAGGCGGTATTCGTCACCGAACGATGCAGTTAGAACGATAGGTATCTCTTTGTCCGATGTACGTATGGCTCTGGCCATTTTGATACCGTCCATTTTCGGCATGCCAAGATCTGTAATAATTATATCCGGACTGCATTTTTCAAAAAGCTCCAAACCTTTCTCTCCATTTTCTGCAATCCAGAGAGTCTTTACACGCGGAGCCAGAAAAGGTATTACTCTTCTTCGTATATCTTTGTCATCTTCAACATACAAAAGAGTACAACTCTCGAGAGGATTTTCAAGCTCCAAAACCGACCTTTAAAACTACAATCTTTCAATTTTTCAGCAACCGTTCTGACAGGTTTTTTGTCTGAACCTACGCAAAAGATATCTGAACTCTGCGACTTTTCAATGTCCGACAAGAGTAAGTGTGTTAGCAAATCTGACTCTTTTCAGACAAAAAACCTGTACAAATCGAACGGCTTTTCAATAAACCGTACTAAGCAAAAACTCTTCCAGTTTTCTCTATGTAAAGCAATATTTCGGCAAATTATGAAAAAAATTTAGACCGCTAAACAGCGGCTGTCTGTAATATATTTTATACAGTTATTTAATATATGGATTGTGTAGGTTTTTAAAAGTTACTGTTAAATCAGGCGATTTTGACAAGTTTTTGGGTGTCTAGAAAAAATATGTATGCATCTATACTCTTTTTCTGCGGCATCAGGTGCAAAAGGGCCTCTTTGTACCGTTTCAGCTGCTCTTTGTAGGCGCTCAAATCTCTGGGTGTTGCAGTTTTGTAATCTATTATGACTCCACTCTCTCCCCTCTCTACAAAAAGATCGATCACGCCGGCTTTTTTCCTGTAGACAAACGGCAGTTCGTGAAAAACCCTGCCCTCCGTCAAAAACGCATACTCCATATTCGCTTTCGAAGTTTCTACGACTCTTTTTGCCTTTTCGGCATCGCATAATGTTCCGTAACGGTTCAAAAAGGCGTCTTCGTCTTCCATCTCGAAAAGATAGTGAACGCCCAGTCCGAAATATATCGCTTCAAAATCGTTCGCTTCATAGTTTTGAATCTCCGCCGCAGACTCCTGCCGGCCGTAGCTTTTCGGAGTGTAGTGCAAAACAGGCCTGCTCTGCGTACTCTTTTCGGCTCTCATCTCATGTTTTAGTTCGCCTGCGCACTGCTCTTTCAGGTTCAAAAAGCCGAAAGCCGAAGATTTGCTCTTTTTCAAAACGAAAAGCGACTCCTTCGCACGTGTGAACGCAACGTAGCTCAAGTTCATGGCGTCGCTTGCTTTGAGTCTCTTTTCACGTTCCAGCGCCCCGGCATACCGCTCATCTACGGTTTCTCTGTTTTTAAACTTCACCCATATCGATTTGAGATCGATTCCGCTGTAGTCGAAAACAAGTGAGGAGGTGTCATTTCTTCCGCGGCCCAGCCTGTCAAGAACGATAAGATGTTCAAACTCAAGCCCTTTGGATTTGTGTATGGTCAGAACATTTATCCCCTCTATATCCCCCGGCGGAAGTTCATCTTCATAGTTTTGCACCTCGTAGACAAATTCGACAAGATCGTTCAGCGGTATGGAAAACTCCAGAAGCTTCATCGCCGCTTCGTCGAAAAAACCGTACCTGCCCATAATCTTCTTCAACATAACGGCAGGCCGTTCAAGCTGAATATCGGGGTTGAATTGCGGATCGTAGGGGCTGTTTATCAAAGAGAGGAAGTTTAGTCTGTGCAAAGACCCTTCCTCTCCCCTCTCGTTGCAATAGATGAGCCTCATCATCTCTATCATGGCCCGTGCCGTCGGCTGCTCCTTCACCAGGGCACGCTTGTGGGTCGCTATCTCTTTTCCAAACCGCTCTTTTACATAATCTCCGACCTGGAGTATCTCTTTGTTGTCATGAACCAGGATGGCTATATCTTCATCGGGCACACCGTGATCAAAAAGTGTCTGCAGAGCACCGCCCATCATCTCCAGCGGCTCTTCTCCCTCGGTCACCTTTACGTATCCACCGTTTTTATGGGCCTTTTGAGGCGGTTTCACATAATCGAAAGTTCTGTTTACAAACTCCACTATCTCGGATCTTGAGCGGTAGTTTGTATCCAGATACTCCAGCTTCACTCCGAACTTTTGCGCCACATGGGCGAAAAGCTCCTTCTGCCCTCCCCTGAAGCGGTAGATGGACTGCTTCGTATCACCCACATAAAAGAAGGAGCGCTCATCTCCTCCGGCTGCGATTTCGGCAACAATAGGCTCGAAAATACTGAATTGCGTAATAGAGGTATCCTGAAATTCGTCAAAAAGTATATGCCCTATTCTGGCATCGAGCCTGAAGTATAGAAAATCGGTAAAATCTTTCTGCCGCAAAAGTTCATAGACCAGGTGCTCGATATCTTTGAAATAGAGCTGCCCGGCACTCTTCATATGTGCCACTTTTACACTCTTGTATCGGTTATAGAGCCCGAATATTCCAGATAGAAAAAACCTCTCTTTCTTTTCGTAATATCTGCGCACAGCCTCTTTCAGTTCGCCGAACCAGACATCCAGAATCGGCTCGTACCCCTTTTTGTAGTCCCAGTAGTTCAGGCTCTCTTTTGCAAACCACCCTTTTGCAACCACATCGGCGAGAGAGTCAAACCTCATCGTCTTTTTCGCCCGTTCGCTGATCGGCCTGTCAAGCAGAAACGCCCCTATCTTGCGGGCTGCTTCCATCGCCTCCCTCTCATCGAGAGGTTCTACGGAAAAAGAGAGGTCGGGAAGCTCTTTATCTTTTTCGTAGAGCATTTCGAAAAAATCTATGAAACTTTGGCTTTTTCGCTGCTCGAAACGGGCAAACTCGACCAAAGTGGAATACTCTTTGTCGCTCAGCTCTTCCAAAAAACGCTCAAAAAACTCCTCTTTCGGCATGGCCGCTATCTCGAAGTCGCTCTGCACCCCCGCATACCAGCAGAATTTGCGCAGCACCTGGTTAACGAACCTGTCGATCGTCATAACTTTCAGGTCAGATGCCAAAAAACGTGAGAGAATACGCGGCCGCTTCGCCTCGATATCCTGCAGAGATATTCCGCTCATTTTCGACACTTCATGCACCATCTCCGGCTGCATCGATTCAAGAGAGGATATCAGCCTCTCTCTCATCTCTCCGGCAGCTTTGTTGGTAAAGGTTATCGCCAGAATTTCGGATGGGTTCGCACCGCCGAAAAGCAGTGAAAGGTAGCGCGCCACCAATGCAAATGTCTTACCGCTCCCGGCACTTGCACTCAGTGCCTGCAACCGCTCCATCACTCTCCTTTTCTCATTGCCGTACCGGACAAATATCTAACGCTATCATATCAAATTTTTTCGCGCAGTAGGCGAATATTCTTCTGCTATAATAGACTCATCACCACGGCCGCTGTTACTGCTTCGGCCCGGGCGAAGAAGGAGGATCTCATGAAAACGAAAGCGGACGAAAATACGAAGGCATACCTGATAGGAAGCGGCATTGCATCTCTTGCCGGTGCATTCTACCTGATAAGGGATGCGGGAATTAACCCCGAGCATATAACGATATTCGAACAGTCTCCCGTTGCAGGCGGGGCACTCGACGGCTCGGGAAACCCTGAAGAGGGCTATCTGATACGCGGAGGCAGAATGCACGAAAAGGAGTATCGCTGCTACTGGGATCTTCTTTCGAATATCCCCTCCTACGACGATCCGAATATCAGCGTGACCGAAGAGAGCATGGAGTTCAACAGCCGTTTCGTATCGCACGCCCAGGCCAGACTTCTAAGAGACGGCAAGAAGGTCGACCTCTCATCATACGGCATAGGAGAGAAGGATCAGCTTCTAATGATGAAACTTCTTTTTACACCGGAGTCGGCTCTAGGGGGCAAACGCATAGAGGAGTGGTTTACGCTGAGCTTCTTCTCCACCAACTTCTGGATGATCTTCACATCGATGTTCGCATTTCAGAAGTGGAGCTCGCTCGCCGAGATGAGGCGTTATATGAGGCGCTTCATGCATCTCATGCCCGGACTCAAATATATAGGCGGAATCCTGCGCACGAAGTATAACCAGTACCACTCTGTGGTTCTGCCCCTGGAAAACTACCTGCGCGACAAAGGGGTGAAGTTCGAGCTTGAAACCACCGTTACAGACATAGATTTCGACCTCTCCAAAGAGCGCAAAACCGCCACAGCCATACAGATAGAGAGTGGAGGCAAAGCGGATACCGTCATTCTTGAAAACGGAGATTTCCTCTTCTTTACAAACGGATCGATTACCGATAGCACCGATGCGGGCGATCTGCACAGAGCACCGGTTTTGAAAGGTGTCGATTCATCCGGCGCGTGGAAACTGTGGAAAAGAGTGGCCCAAAAAGATCCGTCGTTCGGCAACCCGGGAGTCTTCTGCGACCATATAGACCTGCAGAAGTGGTACTCGTTTACCGTTACGCTGAAGGAGAGTACATTCCACGACTATATGGAGGATTTCACTGGTAACGTGGACGGCACGGGCGGGCTGGTGACAATGACCGACTCCAACTGGCTGATGTCGATAGTGATAGCGCGCCAGCCGCATTTTCCCGACCAGCCGAAAGATATAAAGATATTCTGGGGTTACGCCCTCTACCCCGACCGCATAGGCAACCATGTAAAAAAGCCGATGAGCGAATGCAGCGGAGAGGAGATTCTGGAGGAGCTGTGGTACCACCTGAAAATCACGGACCTGATGGAACCAGTCATGCAAAGAGGCGGAGTGATAAACGCTATTCCTGTATCGATGCCTTTTATAGACAGTCTCTTTATGCCCAGAAAAGCGAAAGATCGTCCGAAAGTGATTCCGGAAGGCTCTACCAACTTCGCCTTTTTGGGGCAGTTCACGGAGATAGAAGATGACTGCGTCTTTACCGTCGAGTACTCAGTCAGAAGCGCACAGGAGGCGGTATACGGGCTCTTCGACTGCGGCAAAGAGCCGTTCGAAGTATATGTGGGAGCGCACAACCCGCTAAACATGCTCAAAGCTGCGGCGGCAATCAGTTCATAGGCGCGATTTTATCTCTTTTATCAGCTCTTTCTGGCGCTTGTATATATAGTCGAAAATATAGCTTTCACAGATGTCATCCGGCTCCAGAAGCACGATGACTTTGTGAAACTCCTTTTCATTGCGGTTGAAAAGGACATTGGCCTGAACCGAAATGTTTACAAACCCCTCCTCATTCTCCCACGGAAGTTTGAAAGAGACTTCGGCTGTACGATCTTTTAGCTCGTTCTCTTCAAATTTGTCCGGATTAAACAGTATCGCTATAGAGTTTATCGAAATGTCGTGCATATATCCCGTATAGTGGCTTTTCCCCAACTTAAGTGTAATAGGGAGCCGCGACGTGACGGTAACACGCGTATGTTTGCGGTTGTTGATGGATGTTTTCATCGTTTTCAGATGTTTCAGTATGGCGAGCGGTCTCGATGCATCGACGAAGTGTACATCGGCATGCAGATCGGAAGGGAGGTGCGCAGACTGCAAAACCACCTCCTTTTCACTCTCCATCACAAACTTCTGGATCTTTTCTGCCGTGACTATGATCTTGTCCTCTTCCATCTTCAATATTTTGGTAGGGGTACTTATCGGGAGCCCCTTGTAGATATTCAGAAGCTTAAGCGGAAGCTGCCCGGCCATTATGTTCGTCAGAAACTGGCGCAGCACATCTGTCTCTTCCAGGGTGTCTTCGCTGCTTGAAGTTTTGTATATATTAAACTCTTTGGTATCTGAAACACTGATCGAGCCGGCATACTCTTTTTCGATCAGGTTTATCATGGCGTTCAGATCCGGACTTTCTATCCCTATGAGTGTAAAGTCGAGAGCAGGTACAATTTCGTGCGAAAACTCTTTTGAATTCATCTGCGTAATGAAAAACGATATTCTCTTCTTAAGCTCCTCCTGCGAAATATTTTCAAACAGTACAAGGGCCATATCCGGCTGCCAGAGACCGTAGCTCTCGAAATTGTCAAAGATTCTCAGCAGCAGCTCATTAAGCTCTTTTTGGATCGTGTGGACCGTAATCCAGTCAAAACCTTTCACAATCTGGCTGAAATTCTTCATCCTGACCATCAAAAGAGTAAGCGGTACAGACATATCGATATGTTGCGCCATTTTGTCTTTCATCCGGTCAATAAACTCGATACGCGTAACGTGAGACGGAGTCTCATCACCTTGCGGAGACTCCAGTTCCAAAACGGTAAAAAGTGTCTCTTTTGAAGCCCCCTCCTCCTCCTTGCATACCATTAGATTTCGCCCCTCATACTCTATATTTCTGAGTATCCGTTTCGAGTCGCTCTCATTCAGCGGTGCGAAGAGTTCCGCCAATTTAGGAGCAGCCTCTTTAACCTTCTCTACACCGAACAGCTTTTTGGCGCGCGTATTGAGGTAGACGATCTGACCGCTGCCGCCGAAAAGAATTTTTGCCGGGCCCATTTCAGCGATCTTGTGCAGTTGTGACGCTTTACTGCTCTCCTGAAGCCTCTCAATCAGTGGAGGCAGAACGGTAGCAAGTATTTTGGTAAGCTCATCTCTGCTGCTCGGTACTTCATGGAGGCCGAATGCACGATGTTTTATGGCAAATTCCATTGTCAACGGGTCTGCCGGATTACGGCAGAAAATCAGCATCTGCCAGTAAGAGAGACTCTTCAGCTGCTCTATACACTCTTGCGCCTGCTGCAAATCTTCGTCGATAAAGAGAAGGAGAAGGTGCGGATGCTGCTCTAGATCGAGCGTCTCGACATCTTTGCACTCCGTAATAGTGCAGATATTTCCGTATGAAGAGCACCACTTCGACAAATCTCCCCGGGCGGCACCTACCACTAGAGTCCGAAACAGTCTAAAACGTTTTAAAAACAGCTCATCATTCATAGATACTTCTTTCATATCATCTGCAAATAGTCGACTCATACAGGTAAATAGACCATAAAAATGTTTTTCAATATTATAACTGATGTTACGCAAATTCCGGGCTAAGCCCGCAATT
>CAYZMY010000046.1:0-8374 GCA_964479605.1 uncultured Campylobacterales bacterium
TAGCGATCAGACGGGGCTATGACACCCCGCCTCCGCCGCTGAAAGCCGGAGACCCCCGAGTGCCTGAAAACGACCCCAAATACAGCGGTGTGGATCCCGCTCTGCTTCCGAGGAGCGAATCTCTTAAACAGACCCGTATACGAACCCTAAACTACTTTGCCGAGTCGATAGCCCCGCAGCTGGCACGCGGTAAGAGTGTACTCGTAAGTGCCCACGGCAACTCTCTGCGCGCATTGGTGATGGCTATAGAGAAGCTTACGCCGGCGCAGGTGGTCAAACTGGAGATTCCGACAGGCGAGCCGATTGTCTACCGTTTCGACGAGACGCTGCACCTCTTGGGAAAACTGCCTGTATTGATGGAAGCAGATAAAAAAAATCATTAAGTTAACGCAGTAATAAATACTTTCCGTTCTTTGCCGATATTTACAGGAGGTCATTTGTGCGGCTGATTGAAATTTTATTTTTTAAAATATAGAATTGATATAACTTTATATGCGATTTGACAAAGGACTTTTTTGCAGCTTGAAACATATCTATACTTTCCGAAAATAGGTTGGAACCGTTCCTTTGAGACCTCTTTGGACTCAGAAAACAGTCTCGTTATGATTTTCGGTGATTCCGGCGTGGATGATGAACATGCGGGATTGAAAAAGTTGCTGGACTCATTTCCCAAATCTGAAATTATCGGATGTTCCACAGCCGGCGAGATATATGAGAACGAACTCTGCTCCGGCGGAATTGTCGCCGCAGTTTTGCGTTTTGAATGTTCAAAGATAAAGGTCGCATCTTGCAGTGTGGATTCCGCTGCCGACGATCTGGCCATAGGAGAGAGGCTTATGAACACTCTTCACGATCACGGTTCACTCAGGGCGGTTTTCGTATTGAGCGACGGCCTTAATGTAAACGGTTCCGAACTGACTAGAGGAATAAACCGAAATATCGATGCATCAAATATCGTTGTTACGGGTGCCCTTGCAGCAGATGAGGACCGCTTTGAATCGACATGGGTTATTGTGGATCGCAAGCTTAGACAAAACTACGTAACAGCCGTCGGATTTTACGGCGATTCACTGCATGTAGGGTGCGGTTCGCAGGGAGGGTGGGACCGCTTCGGTATAGATCGAAAGGTTACACGTGCGAAAGGCAATGTACTCTATATGCTTGATAACAAACCGGCACTGGAGCTCTATAAAAAATACCTGGGAGAGTATGCGGACGAACTGCCGGCATCCGGGCTGTTGTTCCCGCTTCAGGTGAAAGAGGGAAGCGAAGAACCGAAAGTGAGAACCATTGTGGCGATAGACGAAGAGGAGAACTCCATTACATTCGCCGGAGATATAAAGGAGGGGAGCAGCGCCTCTTTTATGAAAGCCAATTTCGACAATCTTGTCAGCGGTGCGGAGCAGGCTGCGATGCAGATAGCGCAGGATGGCTACGAGGGAGAAGATGCTGTTTTGTTAGCGGTAAGCTGCGTAGGAAGACGACTAGTGCTTGGACAAAGAAGTGAAGATGAGCTGGAGGTTGTAAGAGATGTTTTCGCTCCATCGGTAAAGCTGCTGGGCTTCTACTCATACGGTGAGATTTCAACTCGAGGTTTCGGACGGTGTGATCTTCTCAACCAGACAATGACTCTTACATGGATTTGGGAAAAGTGTACAAAATGACTGAAAACAGACTCCTGAAAAGGCAGCTAAAAAAGTGCGGAATAGACTCTGCAAACTCAATAGATCCGAAAAAATTCGAAAACTTTCTCAAGCTTGTGGAAGCATCTTACGAAGAGCATGAGAAGAGTCTGAAAATGCTGGACCGCTCTTTGGAGATCGCTTCCGAAGAGATGCAGGAGGCTCTTGAGAGAAACAGAGAACAGTCATGGCAGATGATACAGCAGTCGAGGCTCGCTTCGATGGGAGAGATGATAAGTATGATTGCTCACCAGTGGAGACAGCCCCTGAATGCCATCAGCCTCACCGCCAGTGATCTGAAACTTAAAATGATGATGGGCAAAACAGACGATGACGCTTTTGTAGAAGGGTTGGAAAAGGTGGTTACATATGTTCATCACCTAAGCGATACTATAGAAGATTTCAGAACTTTTTTCAAAGCCGGCAAGAGACGTTCTAAAACCTCATTCAAAGAGATTGTGCAAAGTTTGAAAGGCATTATTGAGACATCTTTAAAAAACAGTCCAATTGTCGTCAACTATGATCTAGACAAAAGCCGACAGTTTACCAGCTATCCGAACGAGATTAAACAGGTTGTTCTGAATCTGGTCAAAAATGCTCAGGATGTCCTAATCGAAAGAGGAGTTGAAAATCCTCGTATAGATATAGTAGCCGGTTTTGATGAAGGCAGGAACTATCTACAGGTACGCGACAACGGCGGAGGCATAGAGCCGTCAATACTGGGTCGTATTTTCGAACCTGATTTTTCGACGAAAAACGAAAGGGGCACAGGCCTGGGCCTTTACATGAGTAAAATAATTATAGAAGAGCATTGCGGAGGAAAACTGAAAGTAGAAAATTCAGACCAGGGAGCGGTCTTTACTGTGGAACTGGAAGGATGATTTTTCGAAAACGGTAATCACAGGGTGTTTTGGCGGAGCCGCTCAAAGAGCTGCTCCCTTTATTGACCAGTTGATGGCCCGCATCGGTTCTAGCCCCTTTTGTGTGCCGAAGAAGAGACCGGCTTGAAAGATATGGGTATTTTGATTCGTTTGCCGTTTCTCAATACGGTAACAACAGCCTGTTTGCCCGTAAAGAAGAGTTCCAGTTTCAGATCCGGTATCGTCTTTACTTCGACCCCGTCTATCGAGACAATCCGGTCGTCTTTTTTTATTCCCGCTCTTTTTGCCGGAGAGTCCTCCACAAGTTTTATGACTTTCAGGTTGTCGTCACTCTCGAGATAGACCCCGATCTTTTTCGCTTTTGCGGTCTCTATAGGTTCAGGGTAGAGAAGATAGTCCGCTATGCCGGGCTTCGGTTTCATGGAGTTCACTACTATTTTGTATTTGTGAATACCTCTTCTTTTGATTCTGTCCGGAATTCCGAAACCGAACATGACATGACCGTTTCCTGCGATGACGGCCATGGAGTAGCCGGGATTCTTTTTCAGGAAGCGGGCACAGTTTTTTGCCATCGTTTCATCCCACAGAAGCTGGGCATAGTAGAACTCGTCGAAATCCTTGAAAGTGTGTGACTGGTGGCTTGAAAAGATGAGGCGAAGTTCATCTTTGTATCTTGTATTGGAAAAATCTATTGAGTCGGGAACTCTTCGCTTCTGTGCTGCATCGAGAGAGTCTATTCCTTCTCTGACGACCTTTTTGGTAATCTCTTTTTCTATGTTGAGTGCAACGAGAGGCAGCCCCATCTTTTTCGCATAAAGGATTATAGGACGGTAGAAGTGATAGTTGTATTTCCACCGTTTAAAGTACTCCGTCTTTTTCAGCATCTCCTTTTCTGAAATTTTTCCGGCGATATATTCATCGAGGTACTTCTGATAAGGCTCTTGAAACATCTCCATACCTATGGCGACTTTTTCTCCCGCCTTTACCATTGCTTTTATGATCTTGAGCTGATTTAGATGGTTTGAAAACTGATTGTGCTGCTCTCCAATAAAGACAACCTTCTGTTTCGTCAGGTCAGGAAAGATGGAGCTGAGAGGATCGAGATTCGGTTTCAGAGCGTATGAACCGCTCGGAACAGTGAACTGAACTCCGTTTTGCGACGGTTTTGTGCTCTTTTTTACTATCCTTCCATCTTTGATGACTACTGTAGAGTACTTGCCCAGATGTCTCAATCTGTAGAAGATTGTACGTGATAGTTTACGGCTTTCAAAGACCGCAACTACACGTGACTTGTTGAAGGGATTTTTGAAAAGCTCAATTTTGGTGTCGCCTTCCATGGAAAAATCTATCGCTACATGCTTCAGAAAGCTGTTTTCAGCACCCAGAACGAGAATGTCTCTTTTCTTTAGAGTCTCATACTTAACCTCGTCCGAGTAGACCACATTTTTAAAGACTTTCAACATCTTTGAAAAGCGTCTTTTATCTTTGCGATCGACTATGACAGTTACGTCACCGTCAAGAATACGAGAAATAACAGGCGGCACCTCTGACGGATCGAGATGCCGGAATATCTCGTAGTTTTCATCGACGACGATCTTTTTGGGTTCGATGTCGAGTTCCAGTTTCTGAACCGGTTTTGAAAGGTCTATAGTCTCCCACAGACACTCGTCATCCGAGCATACCTTGATCGGAAGATGCGAAAGCATATTGTTGCTTTGCACGTTGAAAGTAAGCTCATATCTGTCGTCAATGAAGCTGAGCCCGATGTTTGAGAGGGTGAAATCGAATGCACCTTTTCTATATACCCATGTTTTGAAAAAGTCGAGGAGCTTCTGTCCTGAAGCCTCCTCGAAGATTTTTCTAAGATCTTTGTAGCTGGCGGTTTTGTAGGGATACTCTTTCAAAAGCTTCTTTATGCCGCGATGAAATGCATCTTTGCCTATCTTTTTTTCTAGCATATAGAAAAAGAAGGCGGATTTGCCGTAACCTATCGCATTTTTACTCTCTTTTGTCTTTGAGGTGAACTCTATAAGCGCAATTTCGTTTTCGGAGTTTACATAGGAGTCATATTTTATCAGCAGATCTTTTCTGTACTGAGCACCCTCGTTGGACTCCTTAGCGTAAAGGTAGTCTGAATAGAAGGTTGTAAGCCCCTCTACCCAGTTGCCGCGGTACGGTGCATAGACGTAGTTGCCGAACCACTGGTGTACTATCTCGTGGCCCAGTGAGGAGTTTAGAACAAAGGGCTTGTCTATTATCTGCTTCCCGATAAGAGTAAATGTCGGCATCGAGTATCCTGCCGGAAAAGGAGCCTCCGCAATAGAAAAATCTTTAAAGGGAGTGAAGCCGAACATCTTTTTGTATTTTGAGAAATAGCCGGCACTCTTTTTGAGGTAGATGTTTGAGAGGCGGGCATCTTCCGGGTAGAAGTATGTAGAGAGCATTACGCCGCTTTTACTCTTCAGACTCTGCGTTTCATAGTGTGAAGATGCTACAAAATGGAGTGCATCCAGCGGATGCTCATACCTGTATATTGTTCCGTTTTTTGACTTTTCCGTCTCTGTAGCTTCTGTAACTATCTTCATTTCCGGTGCTTTTACAAGAGTTTCATATCTGCACATAAGATCTATCGCCGGATACCAGCCGTCGAGCAGCAGAACATCTTTGGCGCCCGGATCGAACCCGTAAAGAAATGAAAGCTCGATCGGATCGTTTTTCGCATCTTTCAAAAGTATGGGTCTGTTATCTTTTACAATCAGTCTGGCATTGTTTATTGACGTGATGTTGGCGTGTGTATCGAGAAGCGTAACGGAGTCGTGATCGGTAGTAATCTTTGCGACTCCTTTAAGAACACCCTTATGCGTATCCAAAGAGAGCTTCATCTCGTAGCTGCATTGGTGCGCAAAGAGGCCGGTTAGTGAGATCAGAAAGATCAAAAATGTTTTTTTCACAGATGCTCCTTATAGCAGAATAATTGTTGCAAGTCCCAGGAAACTGAAAAACCCGAGAACATCGGTCACGGTTGTCAGAAGTACGGTTGAACCAACTGCCGGGTCTATGCCCAGGCCTTTCAGAATCAGCGGAATCATAGCACCGAAAAAACCGGCAGCCATCAGGTTTATGACCATAGAGAGGGCAATTACAACCCCAAGAAGAGGAATATTGAACCAGAAATATGCGATGAATCCCATTACGACGGCGTAAATGAGTCCGTTTCCGAGTGAGAGAAGAATCTCTTTCCTTATAACCTGTTTGGCTTCTGTAGGATCGATATCGCCGAGTGCAAGCTGTCTGACGGTTACGGTAAGTGACTGTGTTCCGGCATTGCCTCCCATAGATGCGACGATAGGCATCAAGACCGCCAGTGCCACGATAGACTGAATGGTAGAGTCGAAAAAACCTATTACGATAGAGGCGGCAATCGCGGTAATCAGGTTTATACCCAGCCATATGGCGCGTGATTTACCCGCTTCGATCAAATTTTCGCTCTCCTCCGACTCCTCCTGAACACCGGCCATGCCGTAGATCTGGTCTGTCGCCTGTTTCTCCATAAGATCGTAGATGTCGTCGGCAGTGATTCGTCCGAGCAGAATACCGAACTCATCTACTACCGGAATAACGTTCATGTTGTAGTTACCGGCCAGTTCGATAACTTTGTCGATGGAGTCTTTCTGGTTTACGCTGACAGTAAGTGCACCCTCTTTTTCGATAACGTTTCGGTATATCTCGTTTGGACCCTGCATAACCAGGTCCTCCATAGGCATCATGCCCAGAAAACGTTCTCTCCTGTCGACTATAAAAACATGGTAGGCATTGTCCAGGCCGCCCTCCAGTTTCATCTGCTTGAGACGCTTTACGGATTCACCGATCGTTTCGTCGATATAGGCTTTGAAGAGTTCGGTCTGCATGTGCGCACCCGCTTCATCCTCATCGTAGCTGATGAGTTCGCGAAGGACCTTGCTCTCCTCCTTGTCTATCTCATCGAGGACCTCTTCAGCTTTCGTTTCATCTATCTCTTCGATCTGCTGGACAATGTCGGCGGCATCGTCGGTGTCCATCTCTTCGATTATATCTGCAAGCTCTTTCGCGTCTATCGCCTCTAGAGCGTCTTCCTGCGCGTTTTTCGAAAGTTCGGAAAGAACATCGGCTTTGAGGTCTTCGGGGAACGATTTGAGAAGATCTATAAAACGGTTCTTGTCCTCTTCACGCATCTGCTCCAGAAGTTCTGCGATCTCATAGGCCTGTGCATTTTCATCCATACCTTCCGCAAAGAGTTTTATACGGCGTTCAATCTCAATGCTGAGCTCTTCAATGTTATGATCCATGGCCCGGTCTCCTGTGAGGATGCAATTCAAAGGGATTGTACTTAAGAGGACCTCTTAAAACCCTGAACTTTTGCACTTTGTTACAAAGAGCAAAAAGAGACAAGTTGATAAAAATTATTCACACCCTGTACACGATGTGAATAGTTGCCCGTTAATCTCCAAATGGTACAATATCCATAAAGATGCGCAGGCATGAAAAATAGGGAAGGGAGAGATGATGAAAATTGCATTTTTTGAAGTCAAACCGGAAGAGAAAGAGTTTTTCTCCAGACATTTGAAAGAGGAGGATCTCTTCTTCTTCGATGAGACGATCAACGAGGCTTTGGTATCTGAAGCGGATTATGATGCCGTCAGCGTTTTCGTCCACTCCAGAATCGATGACAATATTCTCTCGAAGCTTCCCAAACTTAGATATATTCAAACCAGATCTACAGGATATGAACATATTGTATGCGACGCGCTCTACAAACGCGGAATTGTAGCTTCAAACGTTGCAGGATACGGCGGTCCGGCAGTTGCGGAGTTCGCTTTTTCACTGCTGCTGAACTGTACAAGACATACTCATATTGCCATTAAAAGGGCAAAAGAGGGAGTTTTCGAATATAGAGACCTCAAAGGTATGGAACTGTTCGGCAAGCGTTTGGGAATACTGGGTCTGGGTACAATCGGATCGATGATGGCACGTATCGGCAAAGGTATCGGTATGCAGATTTCCGCATGGTCCAGGACAAAGCGTGAAATTGTAGACGAACTTGGCATAGAGTTCACTACAGATTTGGAGACTGTACTCAAGAGCAGCGATGTCATAATGATAGCACTCCCTCTGACTCCTTCAACCAAGGGACTGATAAATAGGGAGAACATCAAAAAGATAAAAAAAGAGGCTGTCATAGTCAATGTCGCAAGAGCCCAGATTATAGAAGATGAACTCTACGGAAGTGTTGAAAACAGTCTATGCCTTGATGTCATAAGCGATGTTAAATATGTGGCCCGCCATAATATTCTCTATACACCACATATGGCATACTATACTGAAGAGGCGCTGATGAGAATTATGGAGATTTCACTTAAAAACATGAAAGCTTTTATAGACTCAAAGCCGCTTCCGAACTGTTTGAAGATTGCATGCAGGCGGGATTACGGCAAGTAACATGCAGGGCAGATCGCTGCCGACAAACATTAATAATTGATTTTATGCAAAAGCGTAAAATCATCTCGAAATCCAAGATTTCGAAGCTTCAGGGGGTTGTAGGGCCGGCCAGGCCCTGCCGAATTGCGGGCTTTGCCCGGAATTTGCGTAACATGAATGGTTTACGCAGAATGCGTAAAATCATCTCGAAATCTGAGATTTCGAAGCTTCAGGGGGTTGTAGGGCCGGCCAGACCCTGCCGAATTACGGGCTTAGCCCGTAATTTGCGTAACATGAATGGTTTACGCAGAAAGCGTAAAATCATCTCGAAATCCAAGATTTCGAAGCTTCAGGGGG
>CAYZMY010000047.1:0-8223 GCA_964479605.1 uncultured Campylobacterales bacterium
GACCACAAAACAGGTTTGGCAGTCAGGGTGGAGATAGGTGAGGAGAACTTCAAAAATATTGTCTTTATCTCTTTCGGATGGAAAAATATATCGAAATAGGGGTTGATGTTTTGCATATTAATCCCCCTAAACAGTGCGCCTAAAACTTTCACTTTGCCATCAATATAGAGTGCCACATATCCTGTGTGAGGATTATCGGTCTCCAGTACCCGGTGGATCTTTTTATCAGCGGGATTTTCAAGAGTGCATTTTAGCCATAGCTCCGAATCGGTTTTAAAACCGAGAGCCAGAGCATTTTTTCCAATTCTCGACCATTTTGGACCGGGTATCTTTTTGATATCGTCAAGTGTGTAACGGTCGGCCCCGACTATCGTATATTCGCAATATGGCAGCAGATAGATCTTTTTGGGTGTAATATCTACGGCAGCGTTGAGCGCACTTAAAAAAAGAAGGAGAAACAGAGATAACCTTAACATCGGGATATTGTATCGAAAAAGCATCTCTCTTTGCACTCAGTCCTGCACTATCCACTCGTAAAACGGGACGGCTTTGACTCTCGTTTTTTCAAACATGAATTCGAACGAGTTGGCGATAGTCAGCACCGTTATATCGGAAATATTGAATGAATCTATCTCATCCATAAGACGTGAAATTTTGGCGGCTGAGCTCTGCTGGTTCGCAAACGGAGAGATTATAAAAGCGCTTCGTGATGCAGGATCAAGAAAATCCAGCTTTTGTGAGTAGTAGATTTCATTACTCTTTTTCAGCAGCCTGGCTGCAGCTATCGTGTAGAGCTGTCCCATCAGCGATTTTTCAAAGTGCATCGATGCCGGTAGAGCGAAGTCGTAAAAGAGTATCCTTTTTGCGGCTTTTGGCTGGCCATATTTTGGCAGCCATGAGATTATATTTCGCTCCTCATACGATTTGACCTTTTTATAGAGCCAGTCTTTTGAAATTTTATACTCCTTCTTCATTGCCGTATAGAGCTGGTGTACCGTCAGAGGCTTGCCTTGGTAGCGTGACATCTGTTTGAACAGAAGAATTTCATTTTCGGATCTGAAAACAGAGCGTATATTTTCATGAAGCCTGATAGTAAGAATAGACTCCGCAGTCGAGGCCATGGCAGGCAAAGATCCGGTTCTAAGATATAAGGAGAAAAGATGTTGAAGGTTTATATGGCGTTTTTGGAATGCGAGATACTCCTCGAAGTCGAGTGTTTTAAGCTCCAGCAGCGGCATCATCGGATTTTTTGTATATGCAGACTCGGTCACAAGAATCGTCTGTCTGCATCTGGGCATTGGTATGGAGCCGTCATAATGGTCGAGAACTACGGTCTCTATTTTGTTGGCCGCTATAAAATTATCTATTTGGTCGGCGAGTGATTTTTTTTCTATACGAAGATCCGCAAGATCGATGTATAGACGCTTTTTTTTGGAAATTTTATTCAGATAATCCAGTACAAGCCAGCTTTTTCCGCTCTTTGGAGGCCCGTATAGATTAAGGGTATGAGAGGGAATCTCGGTTTTGCGTTCAATAAATCCGGCAGGCTTGGGAACAGATTCGAAGAAAGCTTCAAGCTGCTGCATTCTGACTCCTGTCGATATCAATCTATATTTCCTTATAGAAAGGAAACAATATTTATGAATTATAGCGTAAAAACCCCGTAAATACTTGAATTTGGAAAAACTTTTGAGTATAATCTTGGCTCCAAAAAGTGTTGGTGGGGCAAAACTCCGGATACCAACAAGTTCTTTTAAGGGAAAACCTATGGAAAAAATTCGACTTAAACTCAAAGCGTACGATCATCGTGTGCTTGATCGGTCAGTTGCTGCAATCGTGGAAGCAGTCAAGAGAACGGGTGCCGAGATTCGCGGCCCGATTCCAATGCCTACAAAGATCCGGCGCTATACGGTGCTCAGATCACCTCACGTAAACAAAGATTCTCGCGAACAGTTTGAAATCAGAATGCACGGACGCATGATAGATATCGTCTCTGCAACTCCTGATACGATAGATTCGCTTATGAAGCTTGATCTTGCGCCGGAAGTAGACGTCGAAGTACGATCTATGGGTAACAAGGGGTAACGGATGGAATTTATCGTAGAGAAAATCGGCATGAGCCGTACAATCAGCGTGCCCAGCGTTCCTGTTACGCTGCTTAAGGTACAGGATGTAAAAGTTTGCGAAATTACCGAAGACGGCCGGGCTGTTGTAGCCTACGCAAGCGGTAAAAAACGCAATAAAGCTATTGAAGGCCAACAGAAAAAATATGGCCTCAGCGCTGAATATAACAGATTCGCGACACTCAAAGTCGCCAACACTGAAGCGGGTGATCTTGACTTTTCCCCATTGAGTGAAGCTAAAAGAGTCAAGGCTACATTCACATCAAAAGGACGCGGGTTTTCTGGCGTTATGAAGCGATGGAACTTTGCCGGCGGCCCCAAGAGCCACGGTTCACGTTTTCACAGAGCTCCCGGTTCCATCGGTAACTGTGAGTGGCCGGGACGTGTACAGCCCGGACAGAAGATGCCCGGACAGTACGGCAATGCTAAAGTAACAGTTAAAAATGAGATCGTATCGTTCGACCCCGAGAACAAAATTCTTGTGGTAAAGGGTGCCGTTCCGGGACCTAACGGAGCGATGGGTCGAGTAAGGATTTCCAAATGAGTACGGCGGTAGTTTTGAATGAAAACCTCGAACGTGCCGGTGAAGCGGAGGTTCCGGCGAACTTCCTCGAAGCGGGTGCGCACAACCTATATATATATGTTAAATCGTATCAGTCCTCTCTGCGCTCAAATACGGCACACAGCAAAAACCGTTCTGCAGTAAGCGGAGGCGGCAAGAAACCGTGGGCTCAAAAGGGACGAGGAGGCGCACGTGCCGGTTCTATACGCTCACCGCTTTTTGTAGGCGGCGGCGCTGCTTTCGGACCGAAAGCAAACCGTAACTATGACCAGAAAGTAAACAAGAAACAGAAGCGTCTGGCTCTTATGCATGCTCTTGCAGAAAAGGCTGCCAACGGCAAGCTTTACATCGTAGACAGCATTGAAGTTGCAAGCGGAAAGACAAAAGATGCAGCTTCTATGATGAGCAAGCTTGGCGAACGTGATGCTCTTTGGGTCAAGTCTCTGATCGACGACAAAACCTATATGGCATTTAGAAATCTTCCGAACTGTTATTTGATCGAAGAGAATGAACTCAACGGCTATCTGGCAGCAGCGTACCGCGCAGTTGTCATCGAAAAAGCGGTTTGGGAAAATCTGACGAAAGAGGGCTAAGATGGCAGATATTACAGACATCAAATCTATACTCTATACAGAAAAGACACTGGGTCTTCAAGAAGAGGGTGTCATCGTTGTTCAGACATCTCCGAAAGTTACGAAGAATCAGCTCAAAGCGATCTTCAAAGAGTATTTCGGAGTGAATCCTGTCAAGGTGAACTCACTTCGCCAAAGCGGCAAAGTAAAGCGTTTCCGAGGCAAAGAAGGAAAGCGCGCAGATTTTAAAAAGTTCTATGTGAAGCTGCCTGAAGGCGCTAACATCGAGAGCTTGAGTGCGTAAGGAATAGAAGATGGCAATAAAAACATATAAACCGTACACTCCCAGCAGACGCTATATGAGCGGTGTCGACACTGCAGATATTACAAGCAAGCCGACAGTCCGCAAGCTTCTCAAGAAGCTGCCGGCAAAAGCGGGACGCAACAATCGCGGACGTATTACATCACGTCACAAGGAAGCGGGAGCGAAAAAGCTCTATCGTATTATCGATTTCAAACGCAACAAGTTCGGTATAGAAGGAACGGTAGCAACAATCGAGTACGATCCGTACAGAAACTGCCGCATCTGCCTCATCAGCTATGCCGACGGAGAGAAGCGATACATAATTCAGCCCAGCGGCCTTAAAGTAGGCGACATTATCCAGGCTGCGGAATCCGGTCTCGACATCAAGCCCGGCAACGCGATGAAGTTGAAAAACATACCTGTCGGTACTCTTGTGCACAACATAGAGATGAAACCCGGCAAAGGCGGACAGATTGTTCGAAGTGCAGGCGGATATGCGCAGATCATGGGACGTGAAGGCAAATATGTCATCGTAAGACTTCCCAGCTCCGAGATGCGCAAGATTCTCGGCGAGTGCATGGCGACAATCGGAACCGTAGGAAACGAGGAGTTCGCCAACATCGTTATAGGAAAGGCCGGCAGAAGCCGACACCTCGGAATTCGCCCTCAGACACGCGGTTCCGCTATGAACCCGGTAGATCACCCGCACGGTGGTGGTGAAGGTAAAACCAACTCCGGACGTCATCCTGTAACACCTTGGGGTATGCCGACTAAAGGCTTTAAAACTCGTCGTAAGAAAGCTAGTGACAAACTGATCATTTCACGACGCAAAAAGAAATAAGAGGGTAAGTAATGGCAAGATCGATTAAAAAGGGTCCTTTTATCGATGAGCACCTGATGAAGAAGGTGCTTAAAGCGAAAGAGACCGGTGATACAAAACCAATAAAGACATGGTCACGCCGAAGCACCATCTTCCCGGAGATGATCGGTTTGACCATCAATGTCCACAACGGACGCCAGTTCGTTCCTGTATATATTACAGAGAACCACGTCGGATACAAGCTCGGAGAGTTTGCACCGACACGTACGTTCAGAGGCCACAAGGGCTCTGTACAGAAAAAGATCGGGAAGTAAGGGGTAGACTATGAGCAGAGCAACACTGAAATTCATACGCCTCAGCCCGACAAAAGCACGTCTTATTGCACGTGAAGTGCAGGGAATGAATGCGGAAATCGCACTTGCAAGCCTGGAGTTCATGCCAAACAAAGCGGCAAAGGTTATCTCCAAAGTGATCGCTTCTGCGGTCGCGAACGGCGGATTCGAACCGGAAGAGGTAGTAATCTCTTCATGCCGTATAGACAAAGGGCCGGTTCTGAAAAGATGGAAACCGCGTGCACGCGGCCGTGCATCACGCATCATGAAACCAACATCTCACGTGATTGTCGAAGTCACAGAAGCGAAGGATAAGTAATGGGTCAGAAAGTCAATCCGATCGGTTTGCGCCTTGGAATCAACCGTAACTGGTCATCACGCTGGTATCCTAACTGGCAGCGTGTTCCTGCATTCATTGCAGAAGATGACAAAATACGCAAATTCCTCAAAAAAGAGCTCTATTATGCAGGCGTAGCGGACATTATCATCGAGCGTACGGCAAAGCGCCTCCGCGTAACTATTGTTGCGGCACGTCCCGGTATCATCATCGGAAAAAAAGGTGCCGACATAGAGAAGCTCAAAGCCAGACTGCAGAATATGGTACAAAAGCCTGTAGCACTCAACATCCGTGAAGAGAAGCGTCCTCAGGCATCTGCACAGCTTGCAGCTGAAAACATTGCTACACAGCTTGAGCGCCGTGTTGCATTCAGACGAGCAATGAAAAAGGTGATCCAGGCCGCACAGAAAGCCGGAGCCAAAGGAATTAAGGTGCAGGTAGCGGGCCGTCTCGGCGGAGCTGAAATGGCACGGACAGAGTGGTATCTCGAGGGACGTGTTCCTCTTCATACGCTCAGAGCGAAGATCGATTACGGTTTTGCCCAGGCATATACTACATACGGAATCATAGGCGTAAAGGTATGGATCTTTAAAGGTGAAGTCCTGCAAAAAGGTATCCAGCCCGAGCCTGCAGAAGAGAAACGCGGACGACGAGCACCGCGCCGCGGAAGGAGTTAATCATGTTGATGCCCAAAAGAACCAAATACCGAAAGCAGCAGAAGGGCCGAAATCGCGGAAAAGCGTTTCGCGGCAACCAGCTTGCTTTCGGAAATATAGGAATCAAAGCTACGGAAGCAGGACGTATCGACAGCCGTCAGATCGAAGCGGCCCGTGTCGCGATGACACGTCACGTCAAGCGTACCGGTAAAGTATGGATTCGCGTCTTTCCTGATAAGCCAATCACGGCAAAGCCGCTTGAAACAAGGATGGGTAAAGGTAAAGGTGCTGTAGACAAATGGGTTATGAATATCAAACCCGGCCGTATCATCTACGAAATGGCAGGTGTCGAAAACCAGCTGGCGCGTGAAGCGCTTACGCTTGCAATGCACAAACTTCCTTTCAAAACAAAAATTGTAACGCAAGAGGCCAGCAATGAAATATACTGAGATTCAAGAGAAGAGCTTGCAAGAGCTTGAAGGGATATTGAAAGAAAAGAAGATGGAGCTGTTTGAGATGAGACTCAAACTCAAGACGATGCAGCTTACGAATCCCAATGAGATTCGTGCAGCTCGAAAAGATATTGCTCGCATCAAAACTGCCATCAGCGCGCAGAAGAATGCATAAGGATTAAAAATGGCGTCTCATAAACGTATTATTCAAGGAACCGTTGTGAAGAAAGCGGGTGACAAGACGGCGACCGTTCTGGTAGAGCGACGCGTTATGCACCCCAGATACCACAAGACGGTCAAAAGATTCAAAAAATATCTCGTACATGACGAGAAGAACCAGACAAAAGTGGGTGATGTGGTTACGGCGATCGAATGCAGACCGCTGTCTAAAACCAAATCATTCCGCCTCAAAGAGATCGTTAGCTCAGGAGTCGGATCATGATTCAAAGTTTCACAAGACTGAACGTCGCTGACAACAGCGGCGCCAAAGAGATTATGTGTATCAAAGTTCTCGGCGGAAGCAAGCGAAGATACGCAAGCGTAGGCGATGTGATCGTCGCATCCGTAAAAAAAGCGCTTCCTAACGGAAAAGTGAAAAAAGGCCAGGTTGTAAAAGCGGTTGTAGTCAGAACAAAGAAGGAGATCCAGCGTGAAAACGGATCTCTTATCCGGTTTGACGATAATGCCGCTGTAATTCTTGATACGAAACAAGAGCCTATAGGTACCCGTATTTTCGGACCGGTAAGCCGTGAAGTCCGATATGCGAATTTCATGAAAATCGTATCTCTTGCTCCGGAGGTTCTGTAATGGCGAAGAAGTTCAAGATCAAAAAGGGTGATACTGTAGAGATCATCGCTGGAGACGATAAAGGCAAACAGGCGGAGGTACTGCGTGTACTTTCTGCCAAAGATGCGGTAATTGTTGCCGGATG
This sequence comes from uncultured Campylobacterales bacterium, assembly GCA_964479605.1. Taxonomy (GTDB): domain Bacteria; phylum Campylobacterota; class Campylobacteria; order Campylobacterales; family Hydrogenimonadaceae; genus Hydrogenimonas. The sequence continues at coordinate 7,090 of CAYZMY010000047.1, forward strand.
CAAGGTAGCAAAGAAAGCTGTAAAGCCGACTGAGCAGAACCCTGAAGGCGGATTTGTAAACAAAGAGATGCCGATTCACATCTCCAACGTACGCAAAGTGGAAGGTGCATAATATGCTGAGACTCAAAGAGAAATATGAAGAACTCAAGCCGGTTCTGCAAGAAGAGCTAGAGATCAAGAATCCGATGTTGATTCCTGCACTCGAGAAGATTATCATCAGCGTCGGCTGCGGCAATGATGCAAAAGATTCAAAAGTAGTTCAGAATATCGCCGATACGATAACGATTATCTCCGGGCAGAAAGCTGTAATTGTTCCTGCCAGAAAGTCGGTTGCCGGATTCAAGGTGCGTGAAGGTATGCCTGTCGGTGTCAAAGTTACACTCAGAGGCAAAATGATGTACAACTTTCTGGATAAGCTGATCTCTATAGCTCTTCCGAGAGTGAAGGACTTCCGCGGCGTTTCAAGAAACGGTTTTGACGGACGCGGAAACTATAACTTCGGTCTTGATGAGCAGCTTATGTTCCCTGAAGTAGAGTATGACAACATCATCAAGACTCACGGTATGAACATCACGATCGTAACTACTACAGACAATGACAAAGCAGCATTCGCGCTTCTTGAAAAGCTCGGTATGCCTTTTGCAAAAGGACGACAAAATGGCTAAAAAATCGATGATTGCCAAGCAACAGCGAAAACCAAAATTCAAAGTTCGTGCCTATACGCGCTGCAGTATATGCGGCCGACCGCACTCAGTGTACAGGGATTTCGGTATCTGCCGAATCTGCCTGCGCAAAATGGCTAGCGAAGGTCTTCTTCCTGGCATCAAAAAATCAAGCTGGTAAGGAGATAGCAATGGTGAACGATCTAATTGCAGATTCATTGACACGCATTAGAAACGCATCAATGCGAAGACTGGAAGTGACAACGCTTCTTTATTCGAAAATTGTTGAAGCGATTATGAAGATATTGCAGGAAAAAGGTTATATCGAAAGTTACAAAGTGGTAGAGAATGACGGCAAGAAAGCTATCAACGTTGTACTGAAATATGATGATAACGGCAGAAGCGTTATCAATGAAATCAAACGTATCTCCAAGCCGGGCCGCCGAGTCTATAAAGGCAAAGAGGGTATAAA
>CAYZMY010000048.1:0-8163 GCA_964479605.1 uncultured Campylobacterales bacterium
ATCCGGAAAGTCCTACCTGCCCCGTAATCAGAGAGTACTCTCCCACTTCGCAGTTGTGGGCAACATGCACGAGATTGTCCAGTTTCGCACCCTCCTTTATGACGGTCGAATCGAGCGTTCCCCTGTCTATGGCGCAGTTCGCTCCGATCTCTACATCATCCTCTATAACAACGTTTCCGAGCTGATGAAGCTTCACATGCTTTCCATCTTTGGTATGCGCAAACCCGTATCCGTCGCTTCCTATGACCGTGCCGGCATGTATGATACATCTTTTTCCTATTACGGTCCGGCTGTAAACGGTTACATTTGGATAGATAAGCGTACCGTCGCCGATGACCGTATCGTCACCGATGTAAGCGCCGGGCATAATCGTCACATCTTCGCCCACTTTCACATCTTTTCCAAAAGAGACTCCGGGCGCGATTTTACTCCCTTTTCCTATAACAGGTTCGGCCCCTTCGTCTTTCATCGGCGGCGGAGCGAAAAAAGCACTCGCCATCGCAAGCTTCAGATACGGTTCATCATCGACAAGGGCAATCGTACCTTCGGGTACAAGCTTTGCAAAATCGGGGCTTACAAGTACAGCGGCGGCTGCAGTCTCTGCAAGATCTTTGACATATTTGGGGTTGTCTAGAAAACTCAGTTCTTCGGCGGATGCCCCTTTCAGTGTAGCAAGCCCCCTGATCTGTCTCTCTTCGCCACTGTAGTCGACTCCTATCGACTCTGCCAGCTCGCTTAGTTTCATTCGCGCTCCATGGCAACCACACCGCCTCGCACAATCTCTATAGGATGAAATCGCTGGGCCGCTTCTATGAAGTGCTTTACCCTCTTCGGTTCATCGGCCACCATAGTGATGATATGCTGGCTGCTGACATTCGCTATTCCGCCGTTGTAGGCCTGACAAAGCGCCTGAATGCTGGATAGTGATTCGTTTATCGGAAACTTCATCATGACCATCTCTTTCTCTATCATCTCCTCATGCTCGATAACCTTGTATGTAGGTATCAGCTTGTGAAGCTGCTTGATGATCTGCTCTATAACCCGTACGTTCCCTCTGGTCTCCATCGTAAGACGCGACATGTCGCTATCCGGTATCGGAGCAACGGTCAATGCCTCTATGTTGTAGCCTCTTGCGGCGAAAAGGCCTGTAATGCGTGCAAGTACACTGTGCTCGTTCTGGACTATTACCGAAATGATTCTTCTTTCAACCTTCATGATTAATCCTTGAATTCCAGCATCATATTATAGAGCGTCCCGCCGCTGGGCACCATCGGCAGTACATTTTCGTCACGGTCAACTATGACGTCTATCATCGCGACAACCCCCTTTTCCACCGCATCTTTGAGCGCTTCGTCGAACTCCTCTTTCGTCTCCACCCTGTAGCCGATGCCTCCACACGCTTCGGCCAGACGTACGAAGTCTGGCTGGAAACTGAGATCTGTTTCGGCATATCTCTTGTCGTAGAAGAATGTCTGCCACTGCCGCACCATACCCAGGTAGTGGTTGTTGAGGATAATGTTTATAACAGGCAGCCTGCTCTCTACGGCAGTAACCAGCTCCTGTATATTCATCAAAATAGAGCCGTCTCCGGTAAAGTTTATACTTATTTTGTCAGGCCTGGCCCTCTTTACACCCATTGCAGCCGGAAAACCGAAACCCATGGTACCGAGACCCCCGCTGGTTATGAACTGCCTTGGAAAGGAGAAAGGATAAAACTGTGCCGTCCACATCTGGTGCTGACCGACATCGGTGGTAATAACGGCATCTTCACCGAGGAGCTCCCCGACCCGTTCTATAACCCACTGCGGTTTTATAACTTTGTCGCTGTCCTCGTATCCGAGCGGATGTATCTCGTTGTAACGTTTCAGAATCTCTCGCCACGGCTGATATCTGTCCGGATCTACATGCTCCTTGACTTTCGGAATCATAACCTCCAGAACCTCTTTGAGATCACCTACTATCGGGTAGTCGACGTCCACAAGCTTACCGATGCTGCTCGGATCGATATCTACATGGATTATCTTCGCATGTTTGCCGAACTCAGAGAGTTTACCCGTAACCCTGTCATCGAAACGCGGCCCCAGAGCTATCATCAGGTCGGCTTCGCTCATAGCCATATTGGCCTGATATGTTCCGTGCATACCGACCATTCCAAGAAGCAGAGGATCGTCGTGACGCAGGGTTCCGCGTGCCATCAGGGTCTCTACCGCCGGTATCTGCGTCGCTTTGACGAATTCGCGCACCAACTCTGCACTGCCGGAGTGGATGATGCCGCCGCCAAGGTAGAAAACGGGACGCTTGGCCTTGCAGATCGCTTCGGCCGCCTTCTTTATCTGGCGTACGTTTCCTTTCGTATTCGGTCTGTATGTGGGGATATCTACACGGGTCGGATATTCGAACTTCGCAAGTTCCGCCGTAACATCCTTCGGTATATCCACATGTACGGGGCCCGGCCGGCCGCTGCTGGCTATATAGAAAGCCTCTTTCAAAATAAGGGGAAGCTCGCCGGCGCTTCTGACGAGGTAGTTGTGTTTCGTGCATGAGCGGCTTATCCCGGTGGCGTCGATCTCCTGAAAAGCATCCGTTCCGATCAGCGTGATGGGCACCTGACCGCTGATTACGACAAGTGGAATGGAGTCCATATATGCCGTTGCAAGGCCTGTTACCGCATTGGTAAATCCCGGGCCGCTGGTTACGAAAGCCACGCCTACCTTGCCGGTGGCACGGGCATACCCTTCCGCCGCATGTACGGCCGCCTGCTCATGGCGCGCAAGAATGTGCTTGAAATCTTTCTGTTTGTATATCTCGTCGTAGACGTTCATAATGGCTCCGCCCGGGTAGCCGAAAACGGTATCTACCCCCTCGAGCTTCATAGCCTCGATTACCATCTGTGCACCGGTCATCTCCATGGCCGCTTCTCCTAGCTTAAGAAATTTGCCGATTATAGCCAAAAACAGGTTAACAAAATATTTGTAACTGACCTTACGCACCTATAACACCTCTGAGCAAAAGAAAAAGCGTTAGATGCAAGGCGGAAGTTCTTCAGCGTAGCCGAAGCTACGGTGGAGGTTTTCCAACGAAGCAGATGATGCTTTATCTTTTTGTCCCTTCAGGGATGGCATAATTTGCACACAATTTCCGCGTTAGGAAGATTTGAAGCTACCGGTAGCTCCTTCATCTTCCTGCCTTGAACTTGAATGCAACTTATACCACTCAGAGATGTTATAGGTGCGTAAGGTCAGTTAATAAAAAATTACCGGCCCTGCACAAGGTCGCCGGGCTGCTTCAGAAAACCGAGACACCCTGCGATAGCCAACCCCTCACGCAGACCGTCATCTATCACGACACTCTCTTCAAAGCCCAATATCGAGAATATCCGCTCCAGAATGAGAATTCCGGCCGCAATGAGATCTTCTCTTCCGACTCCCACCAGCTCCCGCCTCGACACTTCATCAAGAGAGAGCAGCCTCACCAGCTGGATCTTCAGATCTTCCCTGTGCAGAATAGTTCCGTTAATCTTTTTTGCATCGTACGTTGCGTAATTCATTCCGAGTTTCATCGCCGCAACGGTCGTCGGTGTACCGGCTGTAGAGACGAACAGTTTCGGATCAAAACCTTCGGCTCTCATATTTTCGGCATATCTTTGCATATCTTTCATCAGCAGCGGAAGTGCCTGCTCTATTTTTGAAACAGATCCGTATTTTTGGGCAACTGTCACTATCCCTATATCGAAACTGCGGCTCTCTACCCTGCCTGAGTCGAAAAAGAGAATCTCCGTAGAACCGCCTCCAAGATCTGCCAAAACGAACTTCTCACTCTTCATCCCCATTTTTTCGAGACGGTTTTTGACGGCCAAAAGCGTATATTGCGCCTCAAGTGAACCAGAAATTATGCGAAAATCGATACCCGACTCTTTTTTGATTCTATCCAGAACCTCCTCCGCATTGGACGCTTTGCGAAGCGCTTCGGTAGTAACGGCAGCCACCGGCTGAGAAAAGTCTAACATCGCTTTCGCCTCATTTGAAGCTTCTATAATGCGCTTGACTGCGGCTTCGCTTATCTTTCCGCTCTCATGTATACCGTCGGCGGTTCTTACTATCTTTTCGAACCACGCCACAGGTTCAAGTGTCTTGCACTCCATCTCTACTGCTCTAAAAGTGTTGGAACCCAGATCTATCGCGATCATATCTATTCCGTTACGGTTTCGGGCAGTGAATTTATATCTGTCTGTGCAATATCTTTTGCCTCCTCTTCAAAGAACTCCTCCCGCATCCCGTGTTCTACAAGCCAGGAGTCTATTTCATCATCCATGCCGAAAAGCTCCACGTAGCGTCCGACGGCCGCTGAAACATCAAGTCCCTTTTTCAATGCGTTTTCCATCTGCACTATGTATGCCTGTTTGATAAGACTTATAACTTTTGCCCTCTTTTGTGAGAGTGAAACGAAAGGGGCAAAAATCTGCTTCAATCCGGATACATCGCCCAAAGAGGCGGCTTTTTCAGCTCTCATAACAACCTTTTGCCACGCCTCCTCCAGATTCTGTACTATCTTTGTCTCTTCAAGTTCAGGGTGCTGTTCAAGCATCCTGTATATAGCAGCATAATTTTTTTGCGCAAAGTATCGCATTGCGGACGCATAAAGATTCGCTGTATCCAGCAGTTCGTTTGCCCTCTCCTTCATATCGGGAAACTCCATAAGCTGCGATGCAAGGCGTGCCGCCTCCGCATAATTTCCCGCCTCCAGTTCACCGGATGCCTTGTTTGCAATTATATCTGCTATCTTCTCTATCTTTTTGTACTCATCAAGCTCCATGATTGCAGGATAGCGCTTTGCCAGATCGATCGCACCTTTGAAGTCGCGTTTGCTGACGAGCTTCATAAAGAGTCTGTAAATCTCTTTTTCGTTCAAAAGGGCCTGTATAAGCACGCTTTTGCCGGAGATTCCCCGGAAGGGTTTAAGAAGCTCTTTTACTTTATCTTCTCCGCCTTTTTGCAGCACAAGCTTTTTTGCCTTGGAGAAGAGACTCTCCCACTCCTTTTCCATCATTTCGTAATAGCGGTTCTGCTTCAGCATGGGAAACTTTGCAGCCATGGAATATGCCAGCTGATATTTTTTGCCCTGTACGGCGGTTTTGAATTTCTGGAAATCTGTAAAATCGTTTTGAAGCTGCTGTATCATCAGACGTTTTGAAGCCTCTACACAAAAGGGCTCCAGTATCTTTTTCGCTTCATCCTTTTTCCCCAGTTCAAGGAGCGCCATGGCCTTTTGAAAAGCTTCATCCCATATCGCTTCAAGTTCAACATACGCATCGCTGTAGCGAAGAAGTGGATTCTCCTCAGCAAGCCTATATGCCGAGGAGAGATCGTTCGAAGCTATATACTCCTCCATTTTTTGGCTCTCTTTAAGCGGTGCATTGAAAGTCACCTCTCCATCCGCCAGACCCACTATTAGATGGTTTCCTCCGGGGACGTAACAGAGCTTTTTTACCGGTTTTGCATACTGAAGATAGCGCAGGGCAACAAGCTCGTAACTGTTGAGATCGTAAAGAGAGACCACCCCGCTTTTATCTGCCGCAAACAGAAATCTGTCATCGGGTGTTACACTCAGTGCAGTCACCTCATCGAACATCTTTTTGAGCCTCTTTATCACTTTGGCTCCGAAATAGTCCCAGACTACTATATCCCCCTCTTTGTCGGCAGCTATCAGCCGATGGCCGCCGATGAAGAGCATCTCCGTAATCGCCTTCGAGTGGCCTATCAGCCTGAAACCCTGAGAGAGAGACGAGATGTTGGTAATTATTATTCTACGGTCGAAACTTCCTGTCGCAATCCACTGACCGTTGGGGCTGAAAGCTATAGCGGTTACAAAGTCGGAGTGGTGAGGCAAAGATGCAACCATACGGCCGGTAGAGAGACTCCACAGAAAGGTTTTTCCATCCTGTCCGCCTGTAGCGAGGTACCTCTGCTTACGGCTGATGCAGAGACTCTCAACATCTCCTTCATGCCTCTTGAATCGGTACAGGAGCCTTTTACTCGTCCCGTTAAATACAGCGACTCCCTCTTTTTTGACACAAAAAGCGACATACCTGCCGTCTTCCGAAACATCGGCACCGTGAAGAAGCTGATCGTTCTGCTCAAGAGCCGTTTTGAAACCGTCTACCAAAACTATAGGGTCCAGAGAAAAAAAACGTACTGAGTTTGAGCTGTCGAGCACGGCAACCCGATGGCCGGCAAGTGCCTTTACAGCTGTTATGGAGTGTTGAAAACCCAGCCGCTTTTCTATAATCATCGACTACACCTTAACACAGCAGAACCATCTTCTAATGCTTCTCTTCGAAACGAAAACCGTGCTCATGCAGCATCTTCTTTATCAACTTCTGATGCTCCTCACCTTTTGTTTCAAGTGCGATGGAGACATAGGCGTCTCCGAACTTCAAATCGAGGGAGGTTCTGTCGTAACCTATCTGAACAATATTCGCCTGTGCATCTTTCAAAATCTGCGTCAGCAGCATCAGACTGCCCGGTTTGTCTACGAGTGTCACTACCAGTTTCATCTTTCTGTACGACTTCAGCAGACCCTTTTCTATGATTACGGAGAGCATAGTGACATCTATGTTCCCGCCGCTGAGAAGAGATACGACCTTCGAGCTTTCGGGAAGTGCTATTTTGCCGTGTATCAAAGCCGCAACGCCGACGGCTCCGGCACCTTCGACAACCAGCTTCTGCTTCTCCAGAAGATACAAAATCGCATTCGCTATCTCTTCATCATCGACAAGTATCATCTCGTCTACATACTTCAGAATATACTTCAGAGTCTTTTCGGATGTGTCTCTTACAGCAATTCCATCAGCGATAGTGCGCACATCAACCGTATCAATCTGCTTTTTTGCATCGAATGAGAGTTTCATTGCCGGAGCACCTGAAGCCGCCACTCCTATAATCCTGGTTTTGGGCGAAAGGGCTTTTACGGCGACCGCTATGCCGCTTATGAGTCCTCCGCCTCCCACAGGAACCAGGATCGCATCCGGAGCTTCGCAGTGTTCAAGTATCTCCAGGGCTATAGTACCCTGACCGGCTATGACCTCGTCATCGGCGAACGGATGGACGAAGATTCGCCCCGTCTTTCCTGCATATTCGACTGCGTAAGCGTACGCTTCATCGTAATTTGTACCTGAGAGAATCACCTCCGCACCGTACGATTTTACGCCGTCTACTTTCGTCAAAGGGGTAGTTTCCGGCATTACTATCGTTGCAGGTATTTTGAAATATTTCGCGGCGAGAGCCACCCCCTGTGCATGGTTGCCCGCACTTGCGGCCACAACCCCTTTGGAGCGCTCCTCTTCGCTTAATGAGGCGATCTTGTTGAAGGCCCCTCGAATCTTGAACGAACCTGTATTTTGCAGATTCTCCTTTTTCAGATAAACCTCAAAACCGGTAGTTTCACTAAGTTTCGGAGCGTAGGAGAAGGGTGTCTTTACGGCAACTTTTTGAACTTCGCCGTGCGCCTTTTTAATATCGGCGAGTGTTATCATGCATACTCCCTGTGATCTACCATTGCACACCTGCTCTGAACTACCCTCATACCGTTCCCTTTTGCGGCTGCAGCGGCTTCATTGTTTACAATTCCGGCCTGCATCCAGACCACTTTCACATCTCCGCGCTCTATGCACGCTTGCACAACAGGGCCTACCGCGGCTGACTTTCTGAATATATCGACCATATCGACTTTAAACGGAATCTCTTTCAAAGAGCGGTAGACCTTCTCTCCCAGTATCTCATCCTCTTTCGGATAGATCGGAACTATCTTGTAGCCGGCCTCTTTCAGGTATTTTGCCACTCTGTAGCTCGCTTTGGACGGATCGGGCGAGAGCCCTACAACGGCAATCGTCTCAACCTCGCTGAAAATCTGCCTGATCTCTTCGGTATCTGCATTGATAGTCGGGAATTCGCACTCCATAAAAAGCCTTTGAAATTTTTGTAACCGATGTTACGCAAAAGAGGCAACATCATCTCGAAATCTTTCGATTCCGAAGCTTCAGGGGGTTGCAGGGCCGTTCGGCTCCTGTCAAACTCCCGGCTTTGCCGGGAATTTGCGTAAATCAGTCTGTAGGAGTATAGCAAACAAGCCCTTAGAGTATCACTCCATACGGCACCGCTTCAGTGC
>CAYZMY010000049.1:0-8129 GCA_964479605.1 uncultured Campylobacterales bacterium
GTGGACTCCTCCAAAAGTATCGAGATCCCCTCCAAGATTGTTGTAGGACATGTACTCTCCTGCGAAAAGCACCCGGATGCCGATAAGTTGAGCGTTTGCCAGGTGGATATCGGATCGGCCACCAGGCAGATAGTGTGCGGTGCGAAAAATGTTCGTGCAGGGCTATATGTCCCTGTTGCTACAGTGGGCGCAGTGATGCCGAGCGGCATGAAGATAAAGCATGCAAAACTCCGCGGCGTAGAGAGTGACGGTATGATATGCTCCGGTACTGAACTGGGCCTGCCATCCGTAGGAGAAGGTATTTTGGAGCTTGACGATAGTATCGGAGAGCTTGTGACGGGACGGGAAATTTCCGAATTCACGGCTCTTTGTGACGATATTATAGAGATAGAGCTGACTGCCAACCGTGGAGACTGTCTCAGCATTCACGGGATTGCACGTGAGCTTTCTGTCGGCTTCAACAGATCTCTCAAAAGAGTGGATTTTAATGAGAATTTTACAGACCGGATCGGAATAGGCAGGATTTTACAGTGTATCCATACAGGAAATCCGAAAGTTAGTTTGATATGTCATGCTTTTGATATCAGGTCCCTTCCGGTTCCGCTTCTTGTTAAACTAAGGCTTGCATTTATAGAGCAGCCATATGATCAGCCGATAGACGCATACTTGAATTATGCAATCCATACGAGCGGTGTAATATTGCGAAGCTACGGCTTTTCCAAAATTTCGCTTGGCAATGAAAAGGCGAAGCTGGCACTTAAAGAGATTGAATACGGTCTGGGAGTTGTTGAGTTTGACGATAAAAGAGCTTCTATTGTAGGAGTAAGTCAAAATGAAGAGGTTAAAGCGGATGCCGATGAAAGTAGAGTCATACTTGAAGCGAGCTATATTTCGCCTGATATTGTCGCTCCGGCCGTAAAAAAGCTGAAATTAAAGACTGATCCCCTCTATTATAGAACTTCCAGAGGAAGTGAGCCCGATCTCAAGTTTGGTATCCGTGTCCTCTTTTCTATATTGAAAAAATATACCGATATCACCGTTTATGCAGGGGAGAGCGAATATATTACCGAAAAAGAGCCGATTACCATCGATATTTCGGTTAAAGATATCGAGTCTTTGATCGGACAGGCGGTCGAAATTTCTGATGCGGTCACAATTTTGAGTAAACTGGGTTTCGATATACATAAAACCGAAGAGGGGCGCATAATAGCGAATACTCCGCCGTTTAGACATGATATATCCAACAGACAGGATGTCATAGAGGAGATAGTACGCATTATCGGCATAGACAACATAGCTTCAAAACCTCTTGAATTCAAAGAAGCAAACCGTATGAGTGAATCTCTCAAACGGCACAGGTTTTTAAGAGATATACGCATAAAGGCTGTATCGGCCGGTTTTTTCGAGACTGTTCACTATATCTTTTGTGACAACAAAAGGGTAAAAGAGCTTGGATTTGAGCCGGTTTCCGATGAAAAAGCGCTTCTCAATCCGATTACAACAGAAATGGACGGCCTGAGGCCGAACCTGATGATAAACATGCTCGATTCACTGAAAAGAAATGTCAGTATGTCCAAAAAGAGAATCCCTCTCTTTGAGATAGGTGCAGTGTTTGACAGGGAACGCAACGAATCTATGCAGATGACACTGGCTTTTTGCGGTGAAAAAGATCCGGACACTGTTGTGAATGCCGGTAAGCCCGGTCTCATAGATTTTGCATCCTTTGCCTCCATGATTTCGGCAGTTATAGGAAGCTTTGATCTCGTGAAAGCGGGTAACGCCAATTCATTGATGCACCCGTACCAGAGTGCAGATATTTTAAAGGGGGGAGCTGTTGTAGGAACGATTGCAAAACTCCATCCGCAGGTTGCAGAAATGTTTGATCTTACGGATACTTTTTTTGCACAGATAGATATTTCTGCTCTAGAACAGAAGCATGTGAATGCGGAAGAGATAGCCGCTTTGACTCCGATTTACAGGGATTTGAGTGTAGTGGTCCCCCAAACTATAGCTTACTCTCAGATCAGGGAGGCTCTTGATGGCCGGATTGCTGACGCGGTAGAGAATTTCTACCCTATCGACAGATATGTGGATGACTCTTTGGGTGGTGATATGAGTCTGACGCTTCGTTTTGTAATTGTGCCGCATAAAAAAGCTCTTGAAGAGAGCGAGATTAACGCTATTATGGAAGATATTTTAAAAATCCTGCAGGATAAATGCGATGCGAGGCTGAGATGAAGTGGCTGGAAGTAAAAAAAGCGGGCCCTTTTGACTTCAAATGTGACAAAATAGCCAGTGACAAATCTATCTCTCACCGTTGTGCTATGTTTTCGCTGCTAAGTGACAGGCCGAGTGTAATAGGCAACTATCTTCGCGCAGAAGATACGTTATGTACTTTGGAAATCGTACGCCAGCTGGGTGCTGCAATCGAAGATCGTGACGGTATTCTCAAAATAACTCCGCCGGAAGAATTAAGTGAACCTGATAATGTTCTCGACTGCGGAAACTCGGGAACCGCGATGCGGCTTTTTTGCGGCTTTTTGAGCTCCATACCAGGCCATTTTGTGCTTACAGGCGACAAATACCTGAGAAAACGTCCCATGAGAAGGGTTACCGAGCCCCTGACTCAGATAGGTGCGCATATAGACGGCAGAGAGGAGGGAAGTCTTGCACCTCTTTGTATTCGCGGAGAGAGGCTCAGATCTTTCAATTACGAGAGTCAGATTGCATCGGCGCAGGTTAAAAGTGCAATGATTCTGGCCGCTTTGAGAGCAGATGATGTATGTACATACAGCGAACCGGAGCTTAGCCGCGACCATACCGAAAGAATGCTTCGGGGAATGGGTGCCAATATAGAGAGCTGGGATACGATAACCGTTGAACCTATGATCAGGCCGCTTGAGCCGCTGGATATCACCGTACCGGCAGATCCGTCGAGCGGTTTCTTCTTTGCGGTTGCCGCGGCGATTGTACCCGGGAGCAGGGTTGTTATTGAGAGTGTCACTCTCAACCCTACGAGGACTGAAGCCTACAAGGTTCTTCAAAAGATGGGTGCACGAGTGGAGTTTGAAGAGAAAGAGAACCGGTATGAACCTATAGGCGACATTACCGTAACCTACGACGGAAGATTGGAAGGGGTAGAGGTAGGCGAGCGTATATCGTGGCTTATTGACGAACTGCCGGCTCTCTCTATCGCCATGGCTGTCGCTGAGGGAGAGAGTATCGTAAAAAACGCAGGTGAACTGCGTGTAAAAGAGTCGGATCGAATCAGCTGTGTAATCAACGGTCTTAAAGCCTGCGGAATAGAGTGCAGCGAGACCGAAGAGGGCTATAAAATTGTGGGCGGAGAGCTTAAATCTGCTGAGATAGAGAGCTGCGGCGATCACCGAATTGCGATGAGTTTCGCCATAGCCGGTCTTCTTGCAGATATGAAGATAAAAGATGTCGACTGTATAGATACATCTTTCCCCAACTTCGTAGAACTGCTCGGATCACTGACGGAGGTGAAAACTTGGAAATAGAGATTGCGAAGAGCTACGGTTTCTGTTTCGGTGTCAAGCGAGCGATAAAAATTGCCGAGGAGAATCCAGGCAGTTCGACACTTGGACCGCTAATCCACAACAATATGGAGATAGAACGGCTCAAAAATGATTTTAATGTTTCGCTCGCAACGACCCTGAATGATGTAAGAAGCGGTGAAGCCACTGTTATCAGAACACATGGAATTCCGAAAAATGATCTTAAAGAACTCATAAAAAAGGGCGGCGAAGTTATAGATGCCACCTGTCCATTTGTCACAAAACCGCAGCAGATCGTAGAGCAGATGAGTGAGGAGGGATACGATATCGTTATTTTCGGAGATGTCAATCACCCTGAAATCAAGGGTGTTATGAGCTATGCCGAAGGTCCCGTTTATGCTGTTCTCAGCGTAGATGATCTTGCGAAATTACGCCTGAAAGAGCGAGTGGCACTGGTTGCACAGACCACGCGTAAAATAGAAGAGTACAACAAGATTATCAACTATCTCGTACCCAGACATAAAGAGGTGAGAGTTTTCAATACGATCTGCAATGCCACTTTTGAAAATCAGGATGCGGCAAGAGATCTGGCCCAAAGAGCCGACGTCATGATTATAATCGGCGGGAAACAGTCTTCAAATACAAAACAGCTCTACTCAATCTGCAAAAGCTTCTGTGAAGACTCTTATCACATCGAGAGCAAAGATGAGTTGAAAAAAGAGTGGTTTGAAAACAAAAAATTGTGTGGGATAACTGCCGGAGCCTCTACTCCGGAGTGGATAATTGAGAAGGTCATTGGCAAAATAAGAGAATTTAAAGTATAATATCGCATTTAAAATCGGAAAAGGAATCAGGTATGGACAAGGCCTCAATGGAAGAGTTTGAAAACATGGAGGAAGACTTCGCGTCGATGCTCGACGCGTATGAGAAAAAGGAGCAGGGCGGAAGTATCACTGACGGCGTTATTGTAGAGATTCGTGAAAACGACAACCAGGCACTTGTGGATGTAGGCAGGAAACAGGAAGCGGCAGTAAATCTTGATGAGTTGAAAAACGAAGACGGAACTTACAAGTTCAACGTAGGTGATACAATTCCGGTAGTAATTACCGGATACAGAAACGAGCGCCCGCAGGCATCTTATCTGAAAGCGATTCGCAAAGCGAATGTGCGTAAGTTCATTGAAGAGCATGAAGAAGATGCTGAAAATATGCTTGTAGAGGGAAAAGTTGTCCGCAAAAACAGAGGCGGATATTTCGTGGTAGGTGATGAGATAGAGTTTTTCATGCCGATGAGCCAGGCAGCTTTTGCAATGGGGAAAAACCCGATCGGCAAAGAGATAAAAGCCGCTATATTGAAGCTTGATAAGGAGCGCGACTCTATCGTTGTCTCAAGAAGAAAATATCTGGACACTCTCCGCAAAGAGCGTAAAGAGGTGATAGACAGACTGATGGAAGAGGGCAAAGTTGTCGAGGGCACCATCAAGAAGATCACCAGTTACGGAATGTTTGTAGATGTCGGCGGAGTCGAAGGACTTGTACACTACAGTGAAATAAGCTACAAAGGACCTGTAAACCCTGCAACTCTTTACAAAGAGGGTGACAAAGTAGAGGTAAAAGCCATTGCATATGATCCCAAGAAGAGACATCTCTCCCTCTCTATCAAACAGACCATGCCTGATCCGTGGGAAGAGATTATAGAGCAGCTCGAAGAGGGTGATGCCATTAAAGTTACTGTAAGCAATATAGAGCCTTACGGAGCATTTGTAGATCTCGGCAACGATATTGAAGGATTTCTTCATGTCTCTGAAGTCTCCTGGGATAAAGATATCAAAAACCCGAAAGATTATCTCAACGTCGGTGACGAGATAGATGTAGAAGTGATCGAGATCAATCCTGAAACAAGACGTCTCAGAGTCTCTTACAAAAATCTTCAGCCCAAGCCGTTTGAAGAGTTTCTGCAAAACTACAAAGAGGGCGATGTTGTAAAAGGAACAGTTACAACTCTTACCGATTTCGGAGCTTTTGTACGCATAGGCAAAGTTGAAGGTCTGCTGCACAATCAGGATGTATCCTGGGAAAAAGGCGCGAAAGCGAAAGATATTCTTGCCAAAGGCGATGAGGTTGAAGTAAAAATAATCAAAATCGATCCGCAGCAGGAGAGAATAAGTCTGAGCAAAAAAGCGTTGGAAGAGAGTCCTATCGATCGCTTTGCCAAAGAACACAAAATCGGCGACATTGTCAAAGGTAAAGTTAGAGATGTGAAAGATTTCGGTGTTTTTGTAGAGATTGAGAACGGTGTTGATGCACTTATAAGAAAAGAAGACGTTGCTCCATTGAATATGGAAGAGATCAGTAAAGGTGATGAAATTGAAGGAGTGATTGTAATGCTCGATCCTGCTTCAAGCAAAGTCAGACTCTCCGTGCGCCGTCTTGAAAGACAAAAAGAGCGTGATGTCATGAACGAGCTTAACAGCAGTGAGGATCGGCTGACAATCGGGGATATAATAAAAGACCAACTCTAAGAGGTTGAATGAACCGCCTGTTGATTCTCCTCTTTGGGATCGTCTCAACCGCGGCGGTTTTTATACTGCTGATTCTGCTCTATAGATATGCCAATCTGAACGAAGAAGATATACTGGCGCAAAATCGGAAAGTCCATACTCTTGCACATGAAACAGAGAGTCCGGACGAGACAAAAAAATGGCTGAGGGATCTGGCTTCCAAAAAAAAGCCTTCATACAGCTATGCGGTCAGCGAGATGGAGATTTCTCTTCCTCTTAAAAAGAGGCCTGAACCGAAAACTTCATTTCGACTGATTCTACGAAATCTCGATGACTATAAGATGTTTTGCATAAGACAGCTTTTTGAACGCAACGGGGTTGATTTTGCCGTTTTCAAAAAAAAGGGTGAAGCTGTCCTGGTTGTTCATGATATAAACAAAGCGAAGCGAAACAGAATTGTAAGAATGGTTCGAGAGTACGATGTAAAGACCGAAATAGAAAAATATACAAAGGATTAGGATGCAAAAGCATACAGTTATGGTTTGCGACCACATTCATGAAAGCGGTTTGAAACTACTTGAATCACAGCCGGACATAAACTATATCAATGCGGCTGATTTGCCCAAAGATGAGCTTTTGAAGGTTATAGATCAGGCCGATGTGGCGATAACCAGGAGTTCAACGGAAGTAAATGAAGCATTTTTGCAGGCTGCAGCGAATCTGAAGGCACTGGTACGAGCAGGTGTCGGTGTTGATAATGTCGATATGGACGGCTGCAGCAAAAGAGGTATCATAGTTATGAATGTTCCGACGGCCAACACCATTGCAGCCGTTGAGCTCACTATGGCGCATATGCTTTCATGCATGAGAGCCTTTCCGTATGCCCATAACGACTTGAAGATAGACCGTATCTGGAAACGGGAAAAGTGGTACGGTTATGAACTCAAGGATAAAAAGCTTGGTATCATAGGGTTCGGTAACATAGGAAGCAGAGTCGGAAAGAGAGCCAAAGCCTTTGAGATGGATGTCATTGCATATGACCCCTATATAGACCCTTCCAAGGCTACCGATCTGGGTATTGAATATACCACCGACTTCAACGACATTCTCGCTTGCGACGTTATAACTATCCACACTCCCAAAACTCAGGAGACTATCGGAATGATAGGTGAAAAAGAGATAGAGAAGATGAAAAACGGCGTCGTACTCATTAACTGTGCACGCGGGGGGCTTTACGATGAAGAGGCACTCTATAAAGGACTTAAAAGCAAAAAGATCCGATTTGCCGGAATCGATGTTTTTGTAAAAGAGCCCGCAACAGACAATCCTCTGCTTGAACTTGACAATATAACGGTTACTCCCCACCTGGGGGCCAATACCCATGAATCACAGTATAAAATTGCAACACAGGCGGCGCAGCAGGCACTCGATGCCGCACGCGGCATAAGTTATCCGAATGCATTGAATCTTCCTATCAGAGAGAACGAGATTCCGGAATTTGTAAAACCCTATTTGGAACTTATGCAGAAAATCGGTTTTCTTGCCGCTCAGGCAAACAGAGGAGCGATAAAATCTCTGAAGATATCCACAGAGGGTGAAATAGGAAAATTTATCGACTCATTGTCAACCTTTGCAACCGTAGGCGCATTGAAAGAAGCGCTCGGTGAGATGATAAACTATGTAAACGCAGATTTCGTCGCCAAAGAGCGTGGAATGGAGATACAAAAAGAGAGTTCCGCAAATGCGGGTGCCTACAAAAACAAGATTACTCTCAGGCTGACAACGGAAAAAGAGGTAACAGAAATTTCCGGAACCATATTCAACGATGATGTTCAGCGAATCGTATCTATCAACGGCTTTGCACTCGACATTGAGCCGAAAGGAAGAATGATTCTATTCAAGAATACCGATGTTCCGGGAGTTATCGGCGATGTTGGACAGATTCTGGCGAGACATAATGTCAATATTTCTGATTTCAGACTGGGCAGAGACAGAAAAAAAGGGCTTGCATTGGCAGTTATATTGGTCGATAACGATGTAAGTGAAGAGGTTCTTAAAGAACTGGATGCGCTTGAGGCATCCGTCTACGTTAAATACGTTATACTTTAGAT